>NZ_JBALNY010000053.1:46548-47205 GCF_036962145.1 Bacillus sp. JJ1764
AAAATTGAATGACATTTTATAGGAGTCGTATCGTGAAGGAATATTATTATGATAAATTGTTAAATATCAAAACCGGGGAAGAGCAGCAGGGATTTCACAAATCGTTTCATTACCATCGCTATGAGCCGACACCATATGCTGCTTTAGAGGAACTGTTTAAGCATTATGTTCTAAACAGTACTGATCGGGTAGTTGATTTTGGCTGTGGAAAAGGGCGGTTAAATTTTTACCTCCATCATTATTTTCATACTCATGTGTTAGGAATTGAGATGGATGAGACCTTCTATCGAGATGCGATGGAAAATAGAAATAGTTACTTACGCAAAACAAAGAATCAGCAGGATAAGGTCCAGTTTTGTTGCTGCTTGGCGGAGGAATACGAGATTCATCCGCAGGACAATCGCTTTTACTTCTTTAACCCATTTTCCGTTCAGGTCTTTAGAAGGATTATTAATAATATATTACTGTCTGTGGAAAAAATAGAACGGGAAGTAGACTTGATTTTATATTATCCATCTGAGGACTATATCTATTTTTTAGAGAACCACACCGCCTTTAACCTAGTGTTGGAAGTGCAGGTGCCATATGTATATCAACACAATCAAAATGAAAGGTTTTTAATTTACAGGTTCCCGAGTTAAAAAAGGTGAAAAAAAG
>NZ_JBALNY010000053.1:47264-48385 GCF_036962145.1 Bacillus sp. JJ1764
TGGACAAATGTCCTCCTGGGGTGGACATGTTATTGTGTTTATGTTCGTGGTTTATAGGATTATTGGGAAAGGCACTAAAGGAGTTTTGTGATGGAGTTGGGTCGACGGATTGATGTGTTGGATTATTTGCGGGGGTTTGCGTTATTGGGGATTGTGTTGGTGAATATAGGTCCTTTGTTGGAGGCACAGGTTCCAGCTTCGGGATCAGTAGATGCCGTGTATTGGCGGTTTTTATATCTGTTTGTGGAGGGACGATTTTACTCTATTTTTACGTTTTTGTTTGGGGTGGGGTTTTATTTGTTTATCACCCGAGCCAATCAAAAAGGGAAGAATGGGTATGTACTTTTTTTTAGGCGTATTGTTGTTTTATTTATATTTGGACTAGTCCATGTTCGGTTTCATCCAGGGGAGGCGCTGACTGTTTATGCCATTAGCGGACTCATCCTTTTACCGTTTTATAAGTTCAACAGGTCAATAAATCTCACCTTTTCAATACTGATGCTAATGGTGATCGGCTATTACTCCATAAAATTATTCATGGTTGTCCCATTAATGTTACTTGGAATGACTGCCGGACAATATCAAGTATTTGAGCGGCTCGAGGAACACAAGAAAAAGATTGCTATTTTTACAGGCATATCATTCCTATTAAGTGTGGTCGGAATCATCTATCAATACCAGTTTGCTCCAACAACCTTTGGCACAGGTTCAGCGTTAGAATATGAAAAAACTCGGCAGTTTATCAATTTGGGAATCACAATAGGTCCAATCGTCTCAGGGTTTTATGTTGGATCCATGATTTTGCTGTTACAATTCACTACGATCCAAAAAATATTGGCGCCTTTAAAAAATTTAGGCAGAATGGCACTGACGAATTATCTAGCACAAACTGCTTTTATCTTCATTTCCAAATGGCTCTTAAATGCCCCGATTACTTACACTCAAACACTGTTCGTTTGTTTAGGAATCTATGTCATTCAGCTCGTTTTCAGCACCATCTGGCTGCGTTATTTTCGTTTTGGGCCATTTGAATGGATGTGGAGGATGGTTACTTATTTAAAGCGGATGCCGATTAAATCGTAAAAATGAACCTTATCTTTATTAAAGATAGGGTATTTTTT
>NZ_JBALNY010000053.1:48466-94403 GCF_036962145.1 Bacillus sp. JJ1764
ATCATCAATAAAAATTCTAGAGGAAAGCTATGAAAAAAAGATATCTATTGTGTGCACTAATCATTTTATCCGGGATCTCATTGTTTGTGGGTGTCAGTTCGATTTCACCAAAGAATCTGTTGAACATTCATTCGGATGAAACTCAAATTTTTCTGATCAGCAGGCTTCCTAGGCTATTGTCAATTTTACTTGCAGGGGCCGGAATGAGCATTGCGGGATTAATCATGCAACAACTCAGCCGCAACAAATTTGTCTCGCCAACAACTGCTGGAACACTAGATGCTACTAGACTGGGAATATTAGTTTCAATGCTGCTGTTTGCGAATGCTTCAATGATTGAAAAAATGCTTGTTGCTTTTATTTTTGCTTTGGCCGGAACCATTTTGTTCATGCAAATTCTAGACCGAATTAAGTTTAAGGATGCCATTTTCATTCCGCTGGTTGGTCTCATGTTTGGAAACATCTTATCCTCGGTAACTACTTTTTTTGCATACCGGGCAAATGTGATTCAAAACATGTCTGCTTGGCTTCAAGGTGATTTCTCGATGATAATGAAGGGCCGTTATGAACTACTATACATAAGTATTCCGATACTTATAATCTCATACTTCTATGCAAACCGCTTTACCGTTGCAGGAATGGGGGAAGACTTCGCTAAAAACCTCGGTCTGGCCTATCGACAGATTGTGAATATCGGACTGATTCTAGTTGCTTTGATTACAGTAACGGTTGTGCTAACGGTAGGAATGATTCCTTTCTTAGGGCTAATTATTCCAAACATTATCTCGATTTTTAAAGGCGATCATTTACAGAAAACCCTTTCGCATACAGCATTGCTCGGAGCGAATTTCTTACTAGTTTGCGACATTTTAGGCAGGGTATTTATTTTTCCATACGAGATTTCAATAAGCCTCATGGTTGGCGTAATTGGCAGCGGTATTTTCCTGTACCTTCTTTTCAGGAGGAAAGCCTATGCGTAATTCTGTGAAAATCGCAGCCCTTACCCTGATCGCCATAGGGTGCTGTACTATTTACCTTTTTCATGATCTAAACGGTAGCTATGATTATGCTTTGCCTCGTCGGGCATTAAAGGTCCTAGCTATGGGAATTACCGGTATTGTTATTGCCTATTCGACGGTTGTGTTTCAAACGATCACACATAATCGAATTTTAACACCAGGCATTATGGGATTGGACTCCCTCTATACGTTGTTACAGACAGTAATTATCTTCTTTTTAGGCTCCGGTCACATGTTGATTATCAACAAGCAAGTAAACTTTTTTATTTCGATTGTGCCGATGATTTTGTTTGCCTTAGTGCTTTACCGCTTTTTATTTAAAAAAGGAGATCAGCCCATTTACTTTTTATTGCTGATTGGGATTATTGTTGGAACGTTTTTCAACAGCATCACAACCTTTTTTCAAGTGTTGATTGACCCGAATGAATTTCAGAGCGTGCAAGATCGTATGTTTGCTAGCTTTAACAACATTAATTCCGACTTAGTCTGGTTGTCTCTAGGGATTTCAGTATTGGTTATGGCTTATGCATGGCGGTATATGAAATATTTGGATGTCCTGTCGCTTGGCAGGGAGACCGCCATCAATTTGGGGGTGCCTTATGATGCGATTGTGAAACAAATGCTCGTCATTGTGTCGATATTCATCTCCATTTCGACCGCGCTTGTTGGGCCTATCACCTTTTTGGGATTGATAACGGCCAATCTGTCCTATCAATTTTTCAAAACGTATAAACATAGGACATTGATTGGTGGAGCAATTTTAATAAGCATCATCGCTTTAATTGGCGGACAGTGGGTGGTCGAACGGGTCTTTACCTTTTCTACCACGCTTAGTGTGATTATCAATTTCACCGGCGGAGTTTATTTCATTTATTTACTGTTGAAGGAGAGGAAAGCGGCATGATTGAGGTCCTATCCCTGTCAAAATTTTATGGAAAAAAAGCAGTGGTGAAGGATGTTTCGGTGACAATCCAAAATCGTAAAATTACTTCGTTCATCGGTCCTAATGGGGCTGGGAAGTCAACAGTGTTGTCTATGATCAGCCGGCTTCTTGATGCCGACACTGGGGAAGTTCTTATTGATCAGTCCGAATCCAGAAAAATGAGGTCGAATGATTTTGCCAAACGGGTTTCAATTTTGAAGCAGTCCAACTCTATGAATGTGAAGCTAACGATTCGTGAGCTCGTTTCCTTTGGCCGCTTTCCCTACTCGAAAGGACGGTTAACAGAGGCGGACGAGCGAATGGTTGATCAATCGCTCGACTATATGCACTTGACCGACCTACAGGACAGATACTTAGATGAGCTATCCGGCGGACAGCGGCAGCGAGCATTTATTGCGATGGTCATCGCGCAAGATACTGAATATATTTTGCTGGATGAGCCCTTGAACAACTTAGACATGAAACACTCCGTTCAAATCATGAAAATCCTCCGTCGACTGGTCGACGAGCTGGGAAAAACCGTTGTAATCGTTCTGCATGATATCAATTTTGCTTCTGTTTATTCGGATTGGATCGTGGCGATGAAGGATGGCCTAGTGGTGAAGGAAGGACCGACAGATGAAATTATCCAATCGGCTGCGCTAAAGGAAATTTATGATATGGACATACCCATTCAGGAAATGGACAGCTGTCGTATATGTATTTATTTTAATTCATAGAAAAGGAGATTTAATAAAAATGAGAAAATGGAGTTTACTAGGGATTATTTTTTCCATCATACTCGTCTTAGCGGCATGTGGTTCTAAGGAGGAAGCTAGCAGTAAGGAACATTCTGGGGGCGGGAACAAGACGGAAGAAACGAAGGAAGTCACCATCAAGCATCAATATGGGGAAGCCGTAATCAAGAAAAATCCGAAGAATATTGTTGTATTTGATTTTGGAATCTTGGATACTTTTGATGAATTAGGCATTGAGCCCACGGGTGTTCCTCAAGCTATTATTCCAGGATATTTGAAAAAGTATGGAGATAAAAAGTATACGAATGTCGGCAGTTTGAAAGAGCCGGATTTCGAAGCGATCCATGCGTTGAAACCAGATGTCATTTTTATCTCAGCACGTCAGGCCGAATTATATGACCAATTCGCTGAAATTGCTCCAACTGTATATGTTGGGCTAGACTATGCCAACTATATGAGTTCTTTTGAGAAAAATATGAAATTGGTTGGAGAGATTTTTGGAAAAGAAGATGAAGTTGCTGCTGAACTTAAGGATATCGATACTAGCGTTGAAAAATTAAATAAAAAGGCATCAGGGCTTGATCAAAAAGGTCTAATCTTGTTATCTGCTGAAGGAAAGATGAGTGCTTATGGCCCAAGTTCCCGTTTTGGGGTTATTCATGACGTGTTTGGTGTTAAAGCAGCAGATGACAAAATTGAAGTGTCCACCCACGGACAAAGCGTGTCATTCGAATATATTATGGAGAAAGATCCTGAGGTCTTATTTGTGATAGATCGTAACGTAGCCATCGGCGGAGAAGCTGGCGCAAAAAAAACAATGGAAAATGAGCTAGTGAAGAAAACAGCAGCATATAAAAATGACAAAATTGTGTACCTAGATCCAGAAGCCTGGTACCTAAGTGGCGGCGGTCTAAAATCAGTAAAAGCAATGGTCAAAGAAATCGAAGAAGCCCTATAAAAGCAACAGCTTAAAATTCAGATAAAAACACCACTACATCTTCAAAACAAATGAGATTAGTGGTGTTTTTATTAGTAAAAATGATAGAGAACCTTTGAACAAAAGCATAATGTCCACCTGGGGCGGACAAAATAGGGCGTTTTGTCCACGGGCGGTGCCTGTCACCCTATTGTGTCACTCTATTGTCACTCTCTTCTTCATCTACTAAATAATTACTTCCTTTTGGCGAAAAGTTTTGTAAAATGGAAGTAAGAGGATATTTTTGTGTTTGGGGAGATCGCGATGTCGAATGGGTTCCCGATTTTTACGGGTGAGAATGGGCTAGTTGGATATGATTCAGAGGAGTTAATTGACCTTTTTCTGGAAAGTACAGCGGATGGAATTTGTATGGTGGATATGGAAGATCGCTATATCAGGGTTAACCAAATGTACACGAAGATTTTTGGATATACAGAGGAGGATATTATTGGAAAGCGGCTTTATGAATTTTTGAATCCAGATATAGTGGTTGATACTATTGAGGCTGTTAAACGAGGTAAATCTTTTCATAATATTGTAACTCAACGATATCATAAAAATGGAACTGAACTTGATGTTGCAGTTTCTTATTCTCCTTTTCGTAATTCATTAGGTGAAATTATCGCAATTATCGCAATATACCGTGATATAACTAACTCACTTAATACTGAGAGAGAGTTAAAGCGAACGAAAGAGCTATATCAGTTAATAACTGATAATACTTCAGATTTAATCCTGGTTTTTTCAAAGGATCAAAAAATTGTCTATGTATCGCCATCCTTTCAAAAGGTTTTTGGACTTATTCCTGAAGATCAGATTGGTAGGAGTATCCTTGAATTTGTCAAAAAAGATGGAGTGAAGGCCTTTCAAAGAAAACTTAAGCGGTTATTAGAAAGTGAAGAGCCTTTGCTATTTCAGCATAAAATGAGAAGTACTACGGGAGAACTTGTATATGCAGAATACAATATTACTCCAATTTTTAATGAAAATAATGAAATTGAATCCTATGTTTCTGTTGGAAGAAATATTACTGAGAGGATTAAAAATGATGAAGCGATTCGAAATCTGGATCGTTTGTCTATTATTGGTCAGTTAGCAGCTGGTGTGGCACATGAAATTCGTAATCCACTAACTTCATTAAAGGGTTTTTCAAAACTATTAAGAAGCTCTGGTGATAGAGCAACCCAAGAATATTATCTATCGATTATTACCGATGAATTAGATCGCATTGATTTGATTGTCAATGAATTTATGTCACTTGCAAAACCACAAGCCATTCAATTTGAAGAGGTAAATCTTCTTTCAATAATAGAAAGTACAGTTAAAATTTTACATCCACAAGCGTTGCTGCATAATGTTCAAATTATGAATAACTTCCATGCGAAAGATATTATACTTCTATGTAGTCCGCATCAATTAAAGCAAGTCTTTGTGAATTTTCTTAAAAACGCCATTGAAGCAATGCCGGGTGGCGGTATCGTTAACATCAACGTAAAAAAACTTAGCGATAATCGAGTGCAAATAAACTTTAAAGATGAAGGCAGCGGAATCGATACCGAGCTCATGCATTTCCTCGGCACTCCCTTCTACACAACAAAAGACAAAGGAATTGGCCTCGGTCTGACCGTCAGCAACAAAATCATCCAAGAACACAATGGCACCATGAAAATCGAAAGCCAAAAAGGCCAGGGCACAACCGTATGCGTCGAACTAGAACATATATAGCAAATGGGATTTTAGTGTTATCGGTGATGACTACATAAGTGACATTGGGCTGGTAAAAATACAGTGCGAGCTACACTGGTGACAGGCACCGCTCGTGGACAAAATCGACAATTTGTCCATCTGAGGTGGACATTCTGATCAACTGGCACCGTTATTTTGTATAGCGGTTTGCATAGCTGGAGGCGACGAAGGCGTCTGGTTTGATTTTTGGCTCGACTCCCATGGATTCGATGCGGGTGACCATTTCCTTAACAAATTCACTTGTTTTGTTGCGGTTGCCTGCACCGATGTCAATGTGGCCTTCTATTGTAAAGGTAGCTCCTAGATATACGTTTGGCAGAACAATGTTAATGAGTTCATTCTTTTTTTCTTCGGTGAACATGGAAACAATTTCTTCGGTCAATGATAGTTCAAGTGATATTCGTTCGTGTAGTTGAGTCATTTTCCTAGGGACAATTACCTTTGTAATGCAGGCCCAGACACCTTTTCCGATATTTTGAATTACTATGCCGGTAATAAAAGTTGTGTGGGCTCTGTGAACCTGGGAGTCGGTCCCCACCATTAAACGAAAATTTCCACATGAATCATTCTCCATAAATTCAACAATCCGTCTAAAAACTTGTTCAAAGGACATCCCAACCTCATGAAGATTTTGAAACGATCGTCCATCTTGTCTTAAAATATCCATTATCCAACATCACAACCTTCCCTAAAGGGTAGAAGACTCCATTTATTTACTACCATTTTATGGGATAACCCTTACTCCTGTGCATTATTTCTTCAATCCGTACATAATCATCCCCCATAAAACCAAGCAAAAAAGGAATCTTTTATAAAAACCATATTGGTAAACCCTATTTCGAAAGAAAGCTGTCTATGCCTTTTTTACAAAAACATAATATGGTGAAAGACACGATAAAAAAATGATGCAGGGTTCCCCCAGCATCATTTCCGAATTTTACATTTCCACAACTGCTTCCAATAATAAATCGACGATATGAACGCCTCGCATTTTTGTAGATAGGCCTTCTTTTTCAATGCCAAGCTTCATTTGCAGCAGGCACCCCGGGTTGGCGGTGACAATCGTAGCTGCTTGGGTTTGCTTCGCCTGTTCCATCTTGTAGTCGAGCATTTTCATCGACATTTCTGATTCGATAATATTATAAATACCAGCCGAACCGCAGCAGTGACCAGCATCATTCATTTCTTGGTACACTGCACCGTTAATCGACCTCAACAGGGTTCTTGGGGCTGCCTCAGTTTTCATCACGTTGCGCAGGTGGCAAGAATCTTGATACGTGATAATTTGTGAAGTTAGTTCAAGTTTTACTTTTTTATGAAAGTCCACGGCCACTAGGATTTCCGAAATATCTTTGATTTTATTGGAAAAATTCTTCGCTCGTTCCACCCACTCAGGTTCATCCTTTAAAAGATGCCCATAATCGACAAGGAAGCCGCCGCAGCCTCCAGCATTGGTGATAATAAAATCAACGTTCAGCTCTTCAAAGGCCGATATATTCCGTTTCGCTAAATCCTTAGAGCTTGTTTTTTCACCATAGTGTCCGTGTAATGCACCGCAGCAGGTCTGGTCTTTGGGAATGACGATTTCACAGCCTGCAAACTGCAACAATTTCATTGTTGCATCGTTTGTTTTTAAAAACAATGAATCCATCAGGCATCCACTAAAAAAAGCGACACGATGAGTTTTCATACCCACAGGCTCCAAGTGTTCCGGCCGATTTCTCAATTCACTCCTTGAAGGCAATTCTGGGAGAACTTTTTCCATCAAGGCTAAATGTTCAGGGATTAGTCCAAGGAAGCCAATTTTCCGTGCGATGGATTGCAGACCGGAACGTTGGTAAAATCCGAGCAATCCTGTCATATTTTTCATCCGGTTAGGATGTGGAAATAGCCCGTCAAATACTGTTTTACGAACCATACGTACAGGCAGGGAATATTTCTTGTTTTGGGCGACGATATCCCGGGCATCCTCAAGTAATTGACCGTATTTCACACCGGAAGGACAGACCGATTCACAGGCAAGGCAACCGAGACATAGCTCTAGAGACCGTTCGAAATCCTCATCCGGTTCAATCAGACCGTCGACAACTGCCTTCATCATGGCAATTCGGCCGCGAGGGGTATGCGATTCTTTGTAGCCTGACATTTTATAGGTTGGGCATGCAGGGAGACAAAAACCGCAGCGCATACAATTGAGAAGTTCATCCTCATTCATTCTTGCCTGGAACTGTTCTTGGATGACCTCACGCTCCTTTGCTGTCGTCATTTTCCAATCACCAACTTTGGTCTGTCGTCTTTGGCAAACATTTTTCCGGGATTCATGATGTTATTCGGGTCTAGCGCCTGCTTGATCGCCTTCATCACTGCAATGCCTTCTTTGCCAAGCTTCAGTTCGAGATAAGGAGCTTTGGCAATACCGACGCCATGTTCACCAGTAATCGTACCGCCAAGTTCTACTGCTTTTTCAAAAATTTCCGCAAATGCCTTATGCACCCGCTCAATTTCCTCATGATTTCTTGCATCTGTTGGACAGGTTGGGTGGAGATTACCATCGCCGGCATGGCCGAATGTACAGATATGAACATTATATTTTTCAGCAATTTCACCAATGGCCCTAACCATGTTGGCAATCTCCGACCTTGGAACGGTGGCGTCTTCTAGAATGGTTGTCGGCTTCAAACGGGCAAGGGCAGATAAAGCCCAACGTCGTGCGGTTGTCAGGGCTGTTGCTTCCTCAGCTGTTTTAGCAATTTGAACAGAAAATGCCCCTTCCTGCTTACAGATTTCCGTTATTTTTTCAATGTCGCGATGAGCTACCTCGGGCGGTCCATCTTGTTCAATAAGAAGGACTGCCTGTGCATTAACCGGAAGGCCGATTTTGGCATAATCTTCTACCACTTTCAATGTGGATTGGTCAAGAAATTCAAGAGTGGCAGGAATGATTTTATTTGCAATGATTTTCGAGACGGTTCTTGCTGCCGCCTCCAGATCATGATAGAGAGCGAGCAAGGTTTTTTTTGATTCTGGTAATGGGACCAACTTGAGTGTGGCTTCTGTAAGGATCCCAAGGGTGCCTTCGGAACCAACCATCAGTCGTGTCAGGTCATAGCCAGCAACATCTTTGGCCAGTTTGCCGCCGGTACGGACAATGTCGCCATTAGGCATAACAACTTCAAGGCCGATGACATAATCGCGGGTTACCCCATATTTGAGACCGCGCAGGCCGCCTGAGTTTTCATTGATATTTCCACCAATCGTTGAAATTTTCATGGAGCCTGGATCTGGTGGATAGAAGAGACCTTTCGCCTCGACAGCATTTATGATATCAAGGGTTAAAACCCCCGGCTGTACCGTGATGGTTAAATTCTCTTCATCTAATTCAAGGATTTGATTCATATGTTTAAAAATCAGAACGATCCCGCCTTCAACCGGGCAGGTTCCGCCGCATAGATTCGTTCCAGATCCGCGTGGGACAATCGGGATTTTATGTTCGTTGCAAACCTTAACTACTTCTGAAATTTCCCTTGTGTTACGCGGGCTAATGATCGCATCCGGCATAGACTGCATGTCGGGTGTGGAATCATAGGAATATACCAGTCTATCGACCTGCGAGTCTTGAAAATTTTCCTGCGAGACAATCGATATGAGCTTGCTTTTTACGATATTAGAAAGCATTTGGATTCCTCCATTCATGTTGTGAACTATTTTTTAAAAATACAATGACCGTTCAGGTTGTTTAAAAACTAAATAATAAATGGGCAAAGCAAGTATTTCTTATAATCAAAAAACACTACTGACCTCAGTAAGGCTCATTCCTAAACAGGATGAGCCTTACTCTGTAAAAACGGTTATTTACGGGACCATAAAGCTCAGGACTGAGTTTTGCAGCCAGACGAGTATACCAATGATTACAACCAGGAAGATACTGTGTTTAATCGTAAAGCGGAACAGCTCTGATTCTTTGCCTACGAGACCTACGGCGGCACAGGCGACGGCAATCGACTGGGGAGAAATCATTTTTCCGGTTACTCCCCCTGAAGAGTTAGCAGCAAGGGCAAGAACTGGATTCATGCCGATGGATTCTGCCGTAATCTTCTGCAGGTTTCCGAATAAAACGTTTGCAGAAGTATCCGAACCCGTTACGAATACACCGAGCCACCCAAGGAAAGGAGAGAAGAATGGGAAAAATACGGAACCAGTTTTGGCAAGTGTCAGAGCAAGAGTCGTACTCATGCCAGCAAGGTTGATGACATAGGCAAATCCGACAACAGAAGCGATTGTAATCAAAGGGAACTTGACTTCGTTCACTGTTTCGCCGAAGGTTGCCATCCAACTTTTCCAAGAAATGCCCACTATAAATTTTGTGATAATGGCGGCGATTAAAATCGCGGTACCTGCTGCGGCGAGCAGTTCAATTTTATAAAAAGCCTGAATGGGGATGGCACCAGCTTTAGAGAGTACTTTGTTATGGACTAATGGGACTTCTGGCATAAAGGTGACGGCATGACCGACTGCATTCACTGCTTTCAGAATGCCGTTCGTGCCTACGTAGTGGCCACCTAAAGCCAGTTTTATAGCTGGAATCCCCCATAAGGTGATCGTCGCTGTTAATAGGATAAATGGTGACCAGGCTTTAAAAATCTGACCGCCTGTATAATGGACAGCCTCAGATTTCTTGGTATTCGGCAGTTTAACCGCTGCTGTGGAGGTTGCGGCAAGCTCCAGCTCGGCAGAAAATCTGAATATCGTTTTAGGCTTCCAGAAATTCAAGAATATGGCAAGGGTAATTAATGATACTAAAGATGATAAAATATCCGGCAGTTCAGGTCCCAAGAAGTTAGAGGATAAATATTGAGTAACAGCAAATGAAATGCCTGATACAAGAATGGCTGGCATAACTTCCTTGGTTTTTTTCCAACCAGCCATAATGAAGACGAGATAAAATGGAATAAAGAAAGATAAAAACGGCAGCTGTCGTCCAATCATTTTAGAAACCTCAACGGCTGGAATCCCTGTTGGTCCTTCCATGGCAATGACCGGTGCACCAATGGCTCCGAACGCAACAGGCGCGGTGTTGGCGATTAGGCAAAGCCCAGCAGCATAAAGTGGATTGAAGCCCAATCCTACTAATAATGCAGCTGAAATGGCAACTGGTGCGCCAAATCCTGCAGCTCCTTCAAGAAAGGCACCAAATGAGAATGCGACTAATAATGCTTGTAAACGACGGTCTTCTGTAATGGATAATACGGAATGACGAATAATATCGAATTGACCTGATTTGACTGTGATTTTGTAAAGGAATACTGAGGTTACGATGATCCAACCTATCGGCAGAATGCCATATAGAGCCCCCTGTGATGCAGACATGAGAGCCATGCCGGCAGGAACTTTATATGCAAAAATAGCAAGGATGATGGCAAGCGCCAGAGTAGTGAGTCCGGCGATATAGCCTTTCATTTTTTTGATGGCGAGCGCCCAGAAAAAGTAGAGAATCGGTATTAGTGCCACTGTGGCACTAGGCCAAAGACTGCCTCCAACGGCAGTAAAATCTTGTATAAATGTCATAGAAAATTTCCCCCTTGAATGAACTGTGTTAGTTTGTTTTACAATTTGTCCCCCAACAAATTGTTACAAAAAGCTGTTTATCCCCCTTTTATTGTAGTAAACGCTTACAGATGATGATAAGGTCATCTGATGACCTGAACTTGGTGATAGAAAAAATTATAATTGGAGCAATATGAAAAATGCAATACAAATATTTAAAAAATTTATTTAATTTATCTGCGATTGTTTATTTTCCAAAAATAGAAAGCGAAGTTGATCAATCTTTTTCAAAAAAAGGTATAATAAAATTGGATTATTACGGACTATTTGTTAGAAAGGGCCCGCAAACACCATGGAATATAAAAAAATAAAACCTAAAAAAATTTATGAAGAAGTCGCTGATGCGATTTATGAAATGATCCGCTCGGGCCAGCTGAATCCGGGCGATAAACTGGATTCTGTCCAGCAACTCGCTGAAAATTTCCAGGTTGGACGTTCCGCCATACGTGAGGCCTTGACCTCGTTACGTGCGATGGGGCTTGTTGAAATGAGGCAGGGTGAAGGAACCTATGTAAGAGAATTTGAAAACAACTTGCTTTCGCTTCCGGTATCTAATGCAATCTTAATGAATAAGCATGAAATCGTCCAATTGCTCGAGGTTCGGATGATTCTTGAGACCGGTACCGTAGTAGCTGCAGCAAAACGGAGGACGGAACAGCACCTTCTGAGAATGGAGGCTGCCCTTCAAGCGATGTATAAGTCAATAGGGGATGAGGAACTCGGAGAGAAGGCAGATTTAGAGTTCCATATGATCCTTGCAGAAGCAGCACAAAACCATTTATTAATGACATTAATGCAAAATGTGTCAGAATTAATGGCTGAATCAATGAGGGAAACACGCAGGCTTTGGCTGTTTTCGAAACAGGCTACCACTGAGCAGTTATACCAGGAACATGTAGCCATCTATAATGCCGTGAAAAACCAAGATGAAGAGGCAGCAAGGAATTTAATGGTGGTTCACCTTGAAAATGTGGAGGAGATTTTGGAAAAAAATCATCTGCCTAATTCTGACAAAAGTAAATTTTGACCAAAGATCTTCCCTGTCAAGGATGAGGGGAAGGTCTTTTTTAACGTTAAATAAGTTTTTTAAGGTGTTTTTTGTGTAACCCCTTTCAATGTAGGTGGTTTTTGTTGTAAGATATAGAATATTATAATCATTAGGTCATCTGATGACCTGTTTACTAGTTTATAAATTAGTACTGATCATGAGGGGGAGCAAAGAATGAAGGTTACACTGTTTGCAACATGTATTGTTGATATGTTCCGGAGCAACGCAGGAAAAGCGACTGTAGAGCTGTTGGAAAAGCTCGGATGTGAAATTGATTTCCCAGAATCGCAAATTTGCTGCGGCCAGCCTTCCTATAACAGCGGTTATGTGAAAGAAACAAAAGAGGCGATGAAGCGGATGATTGAAACATTTGAGCATGCCGAATACATTGTTTCTCCGTCCGGTTCCTGCGCCTTCATGTTCCATGAGTATCCACATATTTTCACAGGGGATCCCCTTTGGCAGCCAAGAGCTCAAAAATTGGCGGATAAAACATATGAATTAACCCAATTTATCGTAGAGGTGTTAGGAATAGAGGATGTTGGGGCAAAGTTTGAAGGTACCGTCACTTATCATACCTCTTGCCACATGACAAGGCTTCTTGGCGTGAAGGAACCACCTATGATTCTATTAAATAATGTTAAGGGCTTAAAATTTTCGGAATTACCGGGAAAAGAACAGTGCTGCGGCTTTGGCGGGACTTTTTCTGTGAAGAATGTTGCTATTTCCGAGCAAATGGTGGATGAAAAGGTTCGGCATATTGAAGAAACCGGTGCGGAAGTTCTGATTGGTGCCGATGCTGCCTGCTTGATGAATATCGGTGGACGAATGGAACGGCTTGGTAAGCCTATCAAGGTGATGCATATCGCGGAAGTGTTAAATAGCCGTTAATTTTCATATATGGGGGAAAGCCAAATGTCGATGAAAACGAGCAGGGAAAAATTTCATGATCGTGTCGATCAGGGGATCCAGGATGAATTTATGCGTGGGGCAGTGGCCGGTGCACAAGATGGAATGGGTGTGAAAAGACGGATGGTCACTACCGATGAACTGAGCAACTGGGAGGACTGGCGCAATCATGGTGAAGAAATCCGACAACATGTCCTGGAACACTTGGATTATTATCTAGAACAATTAAGTGATAATATTTCTAAACGTGGAGGCCATGTCTTTTTTGCACAGACGAAGGAGGAGGCCAACGAATATATCCGTGGGGTAGTTCAACGTAAGAACGCAAAAAAAATTGTTAAGGCTAAATCGATGGTGACTGAGGAAATCAGCTTGAATACAATGCTTGAGGAGGAGGGCTGTGATGTCGTTGAGACGGATCTTGGCGAATACATTCTCCAGCTCGATGATCATGATCCGCCTTCACATATTGTCGTTCCAGCATTACATAAAAATAAAGAGCAGATTCGTGAAGTATTTGCGGAAAAAATTGGCTATACGAAAACAACAAAACCGGAAGAACTAGCTTACCATGCGCGCGTCACTCTCAGGGAGAAGTTTCTTTCTGCGGACCTTGGAATCACTGGTTGTAACTTTGCCGTGGCTGAAACAGGTTCGTTTGCTCTAGTGACGAATGAAGGTAATGCGGATCTTGTAACAGCGCTGCCTAAAACACAGATAACCGTGATGGGGATGGAACGACTTGTTCCGACTTTTGAGGAAATGGAAGTGCTGGTCAGCTTGCTGACACGTAGCGCAGTAGGGCAAAAGCTGACCAGCTATATTACGGTATTGACGGGCCCACGTGAAGAATGGGATGTCGATGGCCCGGAGGAATTTCACCTTGTCATCGTTGATAACGGGCGATCCGATATTCTTGGCAGCGAGTTCCAGTCCATCTTGCAATGTATTCGCTGCGGTGCCTGCATCAATGTGTGTCCAGTTTATCGGCACATTGGCGGACATTCCTACGGTTCGATATATCCAGGGCCAGTGGGTGCTGTACTTACGCCGCTTCTTGGCGGCTATGATGACTATAAGGAGCTCCCATATGCTTCGACTCTATGCGGTGCCTGTACGGAAGTATGCCCGGTGAAGATTCCGCTCCATAATTTGCTGCACAAACATCGTCAAGTGATTGTAGAGCGTGAAGGCAAAGCACCTTTTTCGGAAAAATTGTTAATGAAGGCCTTTGGGCTTGGAGCAGCATCACCGGTCCTTTATAAAATGGGATCAAAAATGGCTTCTGCAGCAATGAATCCATTTACGGACGGGGACAAAATCTCTAAGGGACCAGGCCCGCTGAAAGCCTGGACGGACATTCGCGATTTCCCGGCACCAAATAAGGAAAGATTCCGAGATTGGTTCAAAAACCGCGAAAAGGAAGGGAAATAGGGATGAGTATGAGTACGAGCGGAAATATCCTAAATCGAGATAAATTTTTAAATAAAATTGCCGGGAGTCTTAACCGGCCCCGCATGACTGAGCCGATTCCTCTGCCAAGTTGGAAATTCCAGCCTCAACATGAGGTTTTCAAGGGAGTCAGTCAGGACGAACTTTTGGAAATTATGAGGGTCCAGTGCAAAAAAATCCACACGACCTTATATGAAACGAATCAGGATGGTTTATCTTCTGTTTTAAATGAAGTTGTTGAAGGTTACGGTGGAGGCCCTGTTGTCACTTGGAAGGATTCTCGTTTCTCCGAATGGGGGCTTGATGCTTTGCTGAAGAAGGAGTGGCCATCACAAGGTATCGATGTGTTTGAATGGGATTACACTTTGGGGGAAGAGAATGTCAGATGTGCGGAGCGGGCCAATGTCGGCATCACCATCAGTGAAATCACACTTGCTGAGTCCGGAACGGTTGTGCTCTTCTCTAATAAAGACAAAGGCAGAACAGTCAGTTTCTTGCCGGCCACATCGATTATGCTAATTCCAAAAAGCACTCTTGTCCCGCGCATCACTCAAGCTGCGGTGAAAATGCGGGAAACTTATCGACAAACAGGGTCCATTGCTTCCTGTGTCAACTTTATCACGGGCCCAAGCAATTCCGCTGACATCGAACTAAATCTGGTAGTCGGCGTTCATGGTCCGATCAAGGCAAGCTATATCGTTATTAGTGATTTGTAGAGTGTTTTGATTAGAGATATGTTCCTTAGCTATAAAGATGAAAAGACCTACCAATTCCAAAGACTAAAGAATGGTAGGTCTTTTATATTACATAGTAGTCTTTTTTTCAAGGAGGACGTACTCCTATTTGCAGAAAAGATTAAGCCTAATGAGCCAAGGAAGAATCTAAATTCTTATATCTTTTTACTATGGATGAGTACCTTGATTTCTTTTATCTGATCAATATGACGCAGTTCATGAAGGTATATGCTTTCTACCCATTGGTAAATGGGAACATAGCCAACAACGGGGTGTTTCGCTGATTTTGTTTCTAACAATGAGTCGTCTTTAAGTGTGTTGAGAACCTGCAACAGCTCAGTCCGCGCTTCTGACAATAGCTGTAGAATTTGTGGGATTTCCATAGGATCTTCACTAGGTATAACTATTGGGGGTGCCTGCTTTTTCATAGACCGGTCCGTTAATGCCTGAATCGGTTTTGCTTCAACTTTTTGACCATCTGCTTTATTAAGTCCATACAGAATACCTTGAGTAAAAGCTCTCTCTGCTAAATAAAGATGATGACAAACCTGAGCAACACCCCATTCATCTTTACTAGGTTTTGCATTCACTGCTTCAAACCCAAGACCCTCTAGCTCACCCAATAGCTGCTCCCTAACCTCCGCCAAACTTCTAACTAATAACTCCTTTTCAACCATCCTAACTCCTCCTTCAGCAAACAAACGTGATTCACATACCATAATCTTTATATTCGTGAAAATAAGGAATATTCCTTTTATGCTAGAACACTATTTCTTGAATATGGTGACAGGCACCATTCGTGGACATTTGTCCTCCACCTGTGGACAGTGAATGGGATGTTACAATTTTGTTTAGGTTAATAGTGTGAATAGGGTTGACTAAGTGAAGAGACAGGAGTACAATTTAAACATAAGTTTGAAAGATAAACAAATGTTTAGAATCTGTTTTTCACCAATTGCAGGGGGTGATGTTTTGTCAGGGTCAGAGAGAATGACGGAGAAGGAGCAATTGATTTTTGAATTCATTCAAAAGGATCCTTATATTTCTCAACAAGAGCTAGCGGAGACGGTTGGACTATCGCGTCCTTCTGTCGCTAATATTATTTCTGGACTTATCAAGAAAGGACATATTCTCGGTCGAGCTTATATCCTAAATGATTCCCAACAAATTGTTTGCATCGGCGGGGCAAATCTGGACAGGAAGCTTCAAGTGAAAGATAAAGCACAGCTCGGGACCTCTAACCCGATCGAATCTAGTAAGAGTGTTGGTGGGGTTGCCAGAAACATAGCTGAAAATCTTGGACGTCTGGGATTGGATGTAACATTGTTAACTGCCTGTGGTACCGACAGCGATTGGGCATTTATTGAGGAAACGTCGGCGCTTTATATGAATCTTGATCAGGTATCCAAAATACCAGGGATGGCAACAGGTTCCTACACAGCTGTCCTTGACAGGGACGGAGAATTGATTATCGCGTTGGCGGACATGGAAGTGTATGAAGAAATCAAGCCGGAGCAACTTCTAAAACAGGAAGCTCTCTTAAGTCGTGCCAGATGTATGGTTGCTGACTTAAATTGTCCAAAAGAAACGCTTCAATTCCTAACTCAATTTGCGAATAAACATGAAAGACCATTAGTATTGATTCCCGTTTCATCCCCTAAAATGAACCGGTTGCCTGACGATTTAACTGGGGTGGACTGGATGATTACCAACCGGGATGAATCGGAAACATATTTTAATATTAAAATTGAAACAGATCAGGACTGGCAGCAGGCCATAAAAAGCTGGCTTTCTCGCGGAGTCCAAAACGTAATTATCACAAATGGAAAAAATGGCGCAATGATTGGCAATAACGAAGAAGGAATATTCCGTATCCCGGCTGTTCCAACGCAAGAAATCGTTGATGTAACTGGGGCAGGCGACGCCTTCTCATCTGCAGTTATTTTTTCATGGCTGGATGGGAAAAGTTTGCAAGATATAGCTAAAGCAGGAGCAGTCAATGCATCAAAAACACTGCAATCTGCTTACACTGTTCGTCAGGATCTTACAGCAACACAACTACTAAAAGACATGGAGGAATTATCATGAAACAATATTTAACTTTTTCAGAAGAAGTACGTACGGCAATGGAGCAAGGGAAGCCGGTTGTTGCCCTTGAATCGACTATCATTTCACACGGAATGCCTTACCCTCAAAATGTTCAGACTGCTCGTGAAGTAGAACAAATCATCCGGGACAATGGTGCTGTTCCAGCAACAATTGCACTTGTAGATGGAAAGATTAAAATCGGTCTGTCCGATGAAGAACTTGAAATGTTCGGGAAAAGCACAGATGTGGCCAAGGCATCTCGCCGTGATCTAGCGTATCTACTTGCTACGAAAAAGATGGGGGCAACAACAGTTGCAGCAACAATGATCTGTGCTGAATTAGCAGGAATCAAGATCTTTGTTACCGGAGGCATTGGCGGTGTACACCGTGGTGCTGAAACTACGATGGATATTTCAGCTGATTTAGAAGAATTAGCACAAACCAATGTAGCCGTTATCTGCGCTGGAGCTAAATCAATTCTTGATTTAGGGCTAACAATGGAATATCTTGAGACAAAGGGTGTTCCGGTAATCGGCTATCAAACAGATGTCCTTCCAGCCTTCTATACACGTACCAGCGAGTTCCAACTTAACGTGCGTGCAGATGATGTGGAAACAATCGCTTCTACATTAAAAACAAAGTGGGACTTAAATCTTAAAGGTGGAGCCGTGATTACTAATCCAATCCCTGAAGAATATGCCATGGATGAGGAAACGATTAATAACGTCATTGAATCAGCCTTAAAGGAAGCAAAAGAGAAAAAGATCTCCGGTAAAGAAGTTACCCCATTCATGTTAGCAAAAGTAAAAGAACTAACAGGCGGAAAGAGCTTAGAATCTAATATTGCTCTTGTAAAAAATAACGCAGTAGTTGGAGCAAAGCTTGCAGTGAGCTTAAATTCTTTGAAATAAATAGTGGAGAAAACCCAGGTGTATGAGCCTGGGTTTTATTTTTATGAAGTTTTTTGTTAACTAATTTTAAAAATAAGTTGACATATATCTGATAAACCATTTATTTTAAATCTATAGAATTTTTTATAGATGGGGGATTTATCATGAAAAAATTAACTGCACTGGATATAACGCTAGTGGGAATGTTTGTGGCTTTAATGGGAATTGGCGCTAATATTTCTACGATAGCTCCATTTTTGCAGGTCGGTGGAGTGCCGATTACCTTACAAACCTTTTTTGCGATTTTAGCAGGATTGATACTGGGAAGCCGCCTAGGATCTATTGCCATGATCGTCTATATGTTTGTCGGACTGGTAGGAGTACCAGTATTTGCGAATTTAAAATCAGGTCCAATGATGATAATAGAGCCAACATTTGGATTTATACTTTCGTTTATCATTGCGGCCTACGTTGTTGGGAAGATCGTTGAAAAGAAAAAAAGTCTTACTGCATTCATCACTGCTGCACTTATCGGGATTACTATCAACTACCTTTTCGGAACAAACTGGATGTACTACGGATACAAATTCTGGGCAGCAGCACCAGAAGGCTTCTCCTACAAACTCGCCTGGCTATGGATGGTCCCACCTCTGCCAAAAGACATAATCCTTACCGTTCTTGCAGGAATCCTTAGCCATCGGTTAGAAAAAACTGTCCTATCCAAAGGACAATTTAAAAACTTAAAAAGGGTATCTTAATAGAGACACCGAAACATTCGTCCGCCGTACGCGGACAAATGTGTTTTTGTGGTGCCTGTCACCCTTATGCACCAAAAAGAAGTGGTTACAACCTCAAAAGGTTATACCACTTCTTTTTGGTTATGAAGCCCGTTTTGGGCGGAAAGGCAGTTTTTGCCGCGTTGTTTCGATTGGTATAAGAGTTCGTCAGCCTGAATGTAGGCTCTTTCTACTGGGAATTGGCTGTTTACTTGGTAGTAGTAAAGGCCAAAGGATGCTGTGTATTTGATTGAAATTAGTTCCCCGTTGTATTCGGCTTCAACGGCGGTACTATCTAATTCTTTTATAATAGATTTGATTAGATTTGTGGAATGGTCAAATGTTTTCTTACGAAGGCAGAGTGTAAATTCCTCCCCCCCGCTTCTAAAGAGAAAGTCGTCCTTCCATAAGTAGTTTTTAAGAGTAGCTGCAAAGTGCTGAATGACTTTATCGCCAACGGCATGATTGTAATTGTCATTAATGCTTTTAAAGTTATCGATATCAGCTACAACTATTGCTAAACTTTCTCCTGATTCATTGAGCTCCGTCATTTTTTTATCCATAAAAGTACGATTATATACACCTGTTAAAAAGTCTGTATAGGCCATTTGCTCAAATTGATCCCGTTCCAGCTTATCCTGAATGCTTTGTGATTTGGAGTAAAAGGAACGGCTGACAATATAGTTTAAGATAAATAGACTTATTAACATTTCCCATTGCTTTGACTGTAAAAATAGTAACAACATTCCATTGGAAACGGCTACTTTCCCATAATCAAGAAAGCTGATACCCCTAAAAATAAAATCAATAGCTTCCTTAAACGAGTGAGGTTCCCCTGCTAATCGAAAGACAATTACCAAGAAAAAACCAGAAAGGTAAGAAGAGAAACAAACCAATAAGAATATTAATATCCAAAAACCAAAAGGGAAAGATTGAACAACACCATGAAATTGGTGAAATAAAAAATAAGCGAAAATATTGGTGATTACATGACAGCCAATATTATAAAAGGTATCAGATAGTTCACTTGGATCTGCCGTCTTCGTTGCTTTTCTATAAAAATAAACCAAAAATCGGTAGATAAATTCAAAAATAAACAATCCCAAAGGTCCCGTAAATAGGACGATGGCTAGATTGTAACTGATTCCATATTCAATATTGGTACTTCCGTTTTTATAAAAGACCCGCAGATGAAAATACAAACAAGAGAAAAATAAGAAGATGGCTAGTACCTTCATATATGTAGAGTTGTTTACCAACAAATGGGATGAACTAAAAGCGATCACCAAGGCAGTCATAAATAATGAACCGTCGTAGAGTCTGGCCTTCAGCATCATAGCTAAAGCCCCCCTTTAAAGTCCTGCGAATATGATTCTTCCTTATATAATAATTTTTAGTAGAATAACTATATTTTACCTAAAAATTATCAGATAACGTACTATTTTTTGTTTTCAATTATATAAAGTATGGAACATTGGGAATATTTACCCTCTTAATTAGAGGTTATGGTAAAAACTAGGAGTGGGTGCCTGTCACCACTTGTGGACATTTGTCCACGGATGGTGATAGGCACCCATTTTTTTAAATAGTAGGGTACACTTTGTCAGGGTCTGGACCTGTCCTCAGGTTTTTATTGAGACTTGAGATTTTGTTCATTTCTTCCATGGTGAGTTCGAAGTCGTAAATATTTGTGTTTTCTTCGATTCTAGCAGGTGTGCTTGATTTAGGGATAAAGATGGAATCTTGTTGTAAATGCCAGCGCAGTACAATTTGTGCAGGAGTTTTGTTATATCTCTGAGACAATTCTTCCAGAATAGGTTCGTTCAAGATCTTGCCACGGGCAAGCGGCCTCCATGCCTCTACTGCAATCTGGTTTTCATGCAAATATTCTCTTAGTTCCGTTTGAATTAAATAAGGGTGAACTTCAATTTGATTCACCATCGGCATCATGTTTGCTTTTGTTTTTAATTTTTCGAGATGGTGCATTTGAAAATTACATACGCCAATAGCCCTGACCATTTTTTCCTCATATAGCTGTTCAAAAGCACGCCATGTCCCAAAAAAATGCTTTTCACTAGGCCAGTGAACAAGCAATAGGTCGAGCTGACTAAGCTGCAGATCTGCCAGCGATTGTTCAAAAGTAAACAGCGTTTGGTCATAGCCTTGATTTCCGTTATTAATTTTTGTCGTGATAAATAGATCTTTACGTGCAAAAGAACTTTGATGTAAAATTTCGCCAAGCAAGCCTTCGTTTTGATACATTTGAGCTGTGTCAAAAGAGCGATAGCCAACCTCCAATGCTTTATGCACTGCTCTCTCCAGTTCCTTCATTTCTGTAATTTTATAAACACCAAACCCGTGCTGGGGCATTTGGATACCATTAGATAACGGGACCATGTCCGTGAGTGTTTTAGACACGTTCATACCTCCTAAAAAGACATCTCCAACTAGTATAGCGCTTGAAAATTCTAAAATGAAGGATTTAGACTGTACAGTTTATAAAAATAAATAGATAAAGGGTTTGATGTTTTGTCTAATGACAAGGGAATAGGTTATTGTATAATTAAATTAGACTGAATATTATGTTAAATAACAAATTATCTTTTCTATATTTTGATGGTCAGATGGAATTCGAAGCATTGACTCCAAGAGAACAAAAGAATGAAGGAATCGTAATCTCATTTTATAAACAAGGAGTGTTCCAAGATGCAAAAACAAAAGTTATTGATAAATGGGGAAAGACTTAAGCAGGAGCTGGAACGATTTGCTGAGTTTGGAAAAACAGAACAGAATGGGGTTACCCGGTTATCGCTGTCAGAGGAGGATCGACGTGTAAGAGACTATTTTCGAACTTGCTGTGAAGAATTAGATCTCGAGGTCAAGGTTGATGATATGGGTTGCATGTATGCCACCTTGATGGGTGAAGAGAATAAACCGCCGATATTAATAGGATCACATCTCGATTCAGTCAAAAAAGGCGGTAGGTTTGATGGCGTATTAGGTGTCATCACGGGGCTGGAAGTGGTACGAACCTTAGTGGAGAATAACATAAAACCAAAAATTCCAATTACTATTGTTAATTTTACAAATGAAGAGGGAGCCCGATTTGAGCCGTCCATGATGGCATCGGGAGTCATATCTGGAAAATTTGATAAGGAGACAATGCTGCAAAAACGAGATTCAGAAGGTGTTACCTTTGGAGAAGCATTAAAAGCGATTGGATACGAGGGAGAAGTTGAAAATCGACTAAAAGAGGCAACCGCATTTTTGGAATTGCATATCGAGCAAGGACCGATTCTAGAAAAAGAAGCACTTTCCATTGGCGTGGTGGAGTGTGTCGTCGGAATGGCCTGCTATGAAATTGAGGTTACCGGAGAATCTAATCATGCAGGTACGACGCCGATGGATATGCGAAAAGACGCCCTGTTTACAACGAATAATTTGATTAATGAAATTCGGAAACGGTTAGGTGCTTTGGATCGGGAACTAGTTTTTACCATCGGTAGGGTAAATGTGTATCCTAGTATACACACCGTTATTCCTAATAAGGTTGTGTTTACCCTCGAGGCACGTCATAAAGACATGGATATCGTGAATACCGTTAAGGATTTCATACAAAGCATGCCTAATTTAGGACTTAACGAGGGCTGTGAAATTAAAACGACCAAGCTCTGGGACCGTGATACAGTTTGGTTTGATCCAGAAATTTGCCAACTATTAGAGCGATCTGCACAATCCCTTGGATACTCCAATAAAAGAATGGTAAGTGGAGCCGGTCACGACGCCCAATTCATCGCCGGTCTCGTTCCAACAGCCATGCTATTCGTCCCAAGCCTCAAAGGCAAAAGCCACTGCGAAGAAGAACTAACCGCTTGGGAAGACTGTGAAAAAGGTGTCAACGTCATACTAGATACCGTACTAGGTCTTTTATCAAAATAGTTAAAAGCAAAAGGAGACACAAAAGGTGACACAAAAGGTGACAGGCACCATTCGTGGACAAATGTCCGTGTGGGGTGGATGGTCGCCTTTTTGATTTATTTATCTTAATTACCGTAAAAAGGTTGTATTCCAAATTTAGGGCGTCTGGTTTATGATAGAGGTAAATTGGTTTTGGGTGTGAGTTGGATGTTTACGATGAGTTATATTGTTAATTTATCAATTTTTTCGCTGATGGTTTGCATTCCTGCAGTGATCCAATCGTTTTTTAATTTTAGGCCAATTAAATATGCTCGCTACTTAGGTGGACTCTATGGTGGATTAGTTTCGATTGTTTTGGTGGAAATGTCCTTTGGACAACAAGGGTACATCTACGATATCCGATTTGCCCCAATCATTTTAAGCTTTACGTATTTTGGGCCGATTGGTGGAATGATTACAGCGGGTTTGGCATTGGCTGCTAGATTGTCTTCAAGTGGTCATTGGGCACCAGCGATTATTGGATTGCTAATTCTCGTTTGCAGCTTTTTACTATTACATACTCGGAGCTCACGATTTAGTACTGTTAAAAAAGCTGTCTATTTCTCCATCACATATGTTGTTATTTACTTCATAAATGTGATCATCTTTAATGTTTTACCGGGAGAGCCTCTCTTTCATTTACAATATTTATTTTTCGTCTTAGTGGGTGTCACGCTCGGTGTATTACTCATTGAATCTTACAGTAAACTGTATCGTTTAAATAATAGATTGACAGAAATGTATAAGATGATTGAAGAAGGAGAATCAAAATATAAATTAATTGCCGAAAATACATCTGACTTGATAAAAGTCATGAACCGTGACCATTCAATCTGTTATTTTTCTCCTTCCCATGAACAGGTTTTGGGATATCATATGGAAGAGCTCGAAAAGATTGAACTTTGCCAATTTATTCATCCTGAAGATGTAGCTTTATTTAGAAGTAAAATCGTTGATATTTTTCAGAAAAGAGAATCGGACTCAATGGAATTCCGTCTCCTCCATAAGGATGGCAGTTGGATTGAATTTGAATCTCGCTGCATGCCTGTGAGCGGTGAAAATCAGGAAATTGAACATATCGTCATTATAAGCAGAGATATTTCTGAACGGAAAAAATCCGAAGCTATTCTCCTGCAATCGGAAAAGCTATCGATTGTTGGGGAACTAGCCGCTGGTGTGGCCCATGAAATTAGGAATCCTCTGACTACAATCAAGGGATTTGTACAATTAGTAAAGGCACAGAATAGCTCGTTTGAATACAGCGAATTGCTTTTAAATGAGCTAGAACGGATTGAAACGATTACCAGTGAAATGCTGGCTTTGGGAAAACCGCAGGCAGTGAAGCTTGTGCGGACTGACTTGCGGGATTTGCTTGAAAATACTCTTGAACTTCTTTCACCACAGGCGTTAATGAATGGTATACAGTTTAACCTCCAATGGGAGGATGAACTTTTTTATATGATCGGTGAGAAAAATCAACTAAAGCAGGTAGTTTTAAATGTGTTAAAAAATGCCATAGAAGCCATGCCTCTTGGTGGTGAAATTTCAATCGATTTGAAAAAAGATGGGGAAGCCATCGGTTTAATTACGATTAAGGATCAGGGCTGTGGCATTCCGGCTGAATTGCTTCCGAGGTTGGGCGAACCGTTTTATAGCTTAAAAGAAAAAGGAACTGGTTTAGGATTAATGATTTGCCACAAGATAATTAAGCAGCATAATGGCACGATCCGTTATTCAAGTATGGAAAACGAAGGAACCGTGGTGGAGATTAGACTGCCATTAATAATTGAAAATATAGGGTGATGTGAGGCGACCTGGAATCGGAAGTCTCTTTTTTGAAGTATAGTAAGTCAGGGTGTAATAATAAGAATAAGGAAATATTTCAAAAAGGCAGTGATCCGTAAATGTGTTTAATTCTATTCGCTTATAAGGTCCACCCTATATATAAATTGCTGGTTGCCGCAAACCGGGATGAGTTTTTACAGCGGCCAACCTTATCTGCACACTATTGGGAGGATCATCCGGAGATCCTTGCTGGGAGAGATTTGGAGAAATTAGGAACGTGGATGGGGGTTACAAGGTATGGCCGGATGGCAGCCCTCACCAATTACCGGAATCCAAATGAATCCTTAAAGGGGAAGCGTTCGCGTGGTGAGCTCGTGGCAAACTCTTTACATTATGCAGGTCAGTTAGATGACTATTTGGAAAAAGTAAAGAAGGAGGGGCATTTTTACCCTGGATATAATTTATTAGTTGGAGATGTTAATGAACTTTATTACTATTCGAATGTAGGGCTGACACTTGAAAAACTGGAGCCCGGAATTTATGGTGTCAGTAACCATTTGCTTAACACAGAATGGCCGAAGGTGAAAAAAGGCAAAGAGGGTCTCTTAAAGATCTTATCCGAGAATCCCGATAATTTGGTAGAGCGGTTATTAGGTCTGCTGGAGGATTCGGACCCGGTTCCAGATGAGCTCCTGCCTAAGACAGGAGTCACATTAGAATGGGAAAGGGTGCTTTCACCGCTTTTTATTAAGAGTGAGAATTACGGAACTAGAAGTTCGACTGTTTTATTGATGTCGGATCAGGAGGTTCAATATGTAGAGCGGGTTTTTGTGGAAGGGCATGTGAGTGAGAGGGATTTTCATTTTTGTATTCAAAGTATGTAGAAACCAGTAGAAAAGAAGCCAACACCCATTATAAAGGGGATGTTGGCTTTTTATTCGTCAAGCATCTTGATAAAACGTCTTTTTTTCCAGTAGACATAGGTGATATAACTGCCAATCAACAGCAAAAGAAACAGATAGATGCTGTATCTGGAAAGATAAAATTCTACAAAACGCCAATTTTCTCCAAGAGTTTTGCCTACGGTAATAAAGGTAAAGCACCAAGTAAAGGCACCTGAATAAGCATAAAGGAAAAATTTTTTATAGCTGTAGCCGTTTATGCCTGAAAGGTATGCTGTAACATGACGAACTCCGGGAATAAAGTATCCAATGAACAAAAGTAGCGGGCCCATTTTCTCAAATAATTTCTTCGTTTGTTCGATTCGATCCTCGGTAATATGTAGCTTAGGGCCAAATCGTTTTAGAAAGGGCAACCCTAATTTTAAACCTAATAAATAACTAAGTGTTATTCCAATACAGGCCCCAGCAAATGCACACAAAATCGAAGGAAGATAGGCCATATTCCCTAAATATACATTATAGCCAACAAACGTAAGCAAAACCTCATCCGGAAGCGGCAGACCTACAATCCCGCCAATCAAAGCAATCACAATCCCCCAATACCCATAATGGCCAATCAAAAACCACAAATGACCCATACATCCACCCATCCTATAAAACAAATCTTGAGCAAAACATATCAAACTTACACCCCAAATGTCAAAGAGCTAAAGCAATGTATCTTCAAAAGGTACATCAATTGGTTCTATCAAAAAGGTGCGACAAAAGGGTGCATCAAAAGGGATATCTAAGGTGACAGGCACCATTCGTGGACATTTGTCCTCCTGGAATGGACACTCCTGTTTAATTAGCAAATTAAGGCTTTTCTTTTTCAAACGGATGGAATATAATTGTACTGTATTACGTATGGTAGTACAGTTGGTACACTTTGTGTAGATGGGGGGTCCATTATGTTTGAGTTGGACATAAGGAGCCGTAAGCCGATTTATGAGCAGTTGGTTGAAAAGGTGAAGGAGCTGATCATGCTTGAGGTTCTTAAGCCTGATGAACAGCTGCCATCAGTTCGGACTTTGGCCACGGAGCTAACGATTAATCCGAATACGATTCAAAAGGCTTATAGGGAGCTAGAGACCCAAGGGTTTATATATTCCATTAAGGGTAAAGGCAGCTTTGTACATCCGACCAATACGAAAGACAAAGAAAAAATAGAGAAAGTTAAGCAGGAGCTGGAAAAACTGATCCATGAGGCATTCTATCTAGGGATAACCGCCGACCAAATCATTCAGTTTATCCACGAAATAGATGCTAAAAGGGGAGGGGAAACGAATGATTGAAATGAAGAATGTCAGCAAGGCCTTTAACAGGTCAAAAGCGCTGGAAAACGTCAATTTATCCATCCAAAAAGGTTCCATATACGGGTTAATTGGATCAAATGGTGCCGGGAAAACAACCCTAATTAAACTTCTGGTTGGAATTTATCGCCCCGACCAGGGACCGATTACGATCGATAACCAACCAGTATATGAAAATGTGCATATAAAGCAAAAATTATTATACATACCGGATCAACCGTATTTCTTGCCCCAATACAATACGAAGCAAATGGCTCGCTTTTACAAAAGCTGTTACCCTACTTGGGACGAGGAACGTTTTGAAAAACTGGTTGAACTATTTGATGTCAATGTAAATAAAAAAATCCATACCTTTTCAAAGGGATGGCAGAGACAAGTGGCCTTTATTTTGGCACTATCGGCAAAACCAGAAATTTTAATCCTTGATGAGCCGATGGACGGTCTTGACCCGGTTGTACGGAAAAAAGTAAAAAACCTGCTCATTCATGATGTCGCGGAGCGTGAGATGACCATTTTAATCTCCTCACATAATCTCCGAGAAATCGAAGACCTTTGTGATCACATTGGCATTATTCATAAAGGAACACTCATCATGGAAAAAGAGCTAGATGAACTGAAAGCGGATATCCATAAAGTCCAGGTGGCCTATAAAAATGGGATTCCTGACTTATTGCTGGAAAAATTAAACCCGCTTCACACTGAAAAACGCGGCAGTGTCTCTCTCCTCATTGTCAGAGGACAGGAAGAGACAATAGCCAAACAAATTCGTAGCACCAGCCCGGTCATTTTTGACTTGCTCCCGCTAACACTTGAAGAGATCTTTATTTACGAAATGGGGGATATCGGCTATGCCATCAAAAATGTCATTGTTTAATAAGGAATTGCTGCTGCAAATCAGCCGAAGCACCGGTTGGATTTCCATAGTCTATTTTATCGGCTTGTTATTTCTGCTGCCGATTCGAATTCTTTTAACATACTCAGATGAAGAGTATATGAGAGTGATGCAAAAGCCGGAAAATCTGTTTCATTTTAATTTTGAATTTCAAATCGGATTGACTGTGATTATTCCTGTCATTTTGGCCGTGTTTCTATTTCGTTTTTTACATGTGAAGCAAGCAACAGATCTGATCCACAGTTTGCCGTTGAAGCGTGACAAAATCTTTTATCACTATTTATTAGCTGGAATGGTATTTCTAATCATTCCTATAGTGCTTATCACACTTATACTGCATGTAATGAACGCTGTATTTGATCTTCACCTGATCTATTCAGTCTCTGATATTTATTATTGGGCGGGAACAACCTTGGTGATTCTCCTGCTTTTATATGCTGCCGCTGTTTGGATTGCAACATTGACGGGGATTTCAGCTGTTCAGGCAGTCCTTGCCTATATTTTTCTGCTATTTCCGGCCGGGTTCATGCTGCTCCTATTCTATAATCTAAAAATCTTGCTTTTTGGATTTCCAAGCGAATATTTCTTAAGCAAACAGATAGAGCGCCTGTCTCCTATTACGTTTGCGGCGAGACTGAATGAGAAGCAATTTCACTGGAGTGATGCCGGGATTTTTATGGGGCTTAGTGTTATTCTTTACGGTTTAGCCCTTCTTTTTTATAGAAAAAGAAACCTAGAAACAGCCTCAGAAGCGATTGCCTTCCCAAAATTGCGCTGTGTGTTTAAGTACGGAGCAGCATTTTGCACGATGCTTTTGGGCGGATCTTATTTTAACCAGGTTTCAAATAGTAGCTTTGGGTGGACTCTTTTTGGCTATGTACTTGGGGGTGCAGCCGGGTATTTCTTAGCAGAAATGGTGTTGCAAAAATCCTGGAGAGTATTTACCAGAGTCAAGGGGTTGCTTGTTTTCTTAGCCATCATTGCCTTACTGGCGATAGGTACGCAGACTCTAGGAATTTATGAAAATCGTATTCCTGACCAAGAAGAAATTATGAATGTCGAGTTTACGGACAGTCCTAGCAATTATTTTATGGGCGATAGCTGGGAGTCAACGTATGCCAAACCGGCACCTTTGAAAAATTCAAAGACTGTCTTGAATATTATTAAACTTCATGAACAGATTCTTAAAGATAAACATATTAATCAATCAAAAAAACCAACGGATGGGAACTTTTTCTTTAAATACAAGTTGAAAAATGGTCATTCCGTCATTCGTGAATATCGGGTCAACATGAAGCTTTATGAGGATCTGTATCAGCCTATTTATGAATCTAGGGAGTATAAGCTAGCCAATAATCAGCTATTTAAGGTCGACGAGTCAAACATCAAGACAATCAACATTTTGCCGCATGGACCTAGTGGTAAAAGTGTAAGTCTGAAAGACCCTAATGATATTAAGGAAGCAATAGCCCTGCTAAAGCAGGATATTTTAGAGGAAACCTATGAGGAGCATCACTATTATCAGTATCGAGGTTCAAACTTTGAGCTTAACCTTGGAACTGACCGTTTCATTTCCATTGAAATGAGTCCTAATTATCGAAAAATAATGGAGTGGTTAAAGCAGAAAAACCTTGCGGATCAAGCCCTAGTTACGGCTGATGATATTTCCTCTATTTTAGTAACAAAAGGGGATTATGCCGACAAAGATTACGATCTTGTGAAAAAAGAAGTGGAAGAAAGCGGGAACGTTCTGAAAATTACCGATAAAGATCAAATTCAGGAAGCTTTAAATCAGGCGGGAACAGGGAATGACCAAGAATACACGGCTGTTTTTTGTTATAACAGCGGCCAATATTACGATGTTTGGTCTTTCGATGAAGCGCATGTGCCTGATTTTATAAAGGAACATTTTAAATAACATAGTAGTTTTGAAAAGGGGTGGGGACTTGAACAGCCCAGATTTTGACGAACTTTACTCAATATATGCCAAGCAGATGTATTATATTGCTTTAAAATATACCAGAGAACATTATTCAGCAGAGGATATTGTCCAAGAGGCTTTTATTAAAGCCTATAAAAAGCTGGATACGGTGGATGACCCACAAAAATTGGGTGGCTGGCTTTCCGTCATAACTGCGAGGACGGCAATCGATTTTCTAAGGTTTGAAAAAAGGCGGGATTGGCTGTTGGTTGATTCTGCAATGATGGAGCCAATTCTGGGACCGGATACATTGGGAATCAGCACGGAGGAAACGGTCTGTATCCGCCTGCTTCAAGAGGAAATTGGTTGCTCACTCGGAAAGTTATCGAGTGAATTCCAAGAAGTGTTGATCTTAAAAGTTCAGTATGGCCTAAAAGAACATGAAATTGCCAGCCTGCTTAATGTAAAGTCAGCTACAGTGAAAACCCGATTGTATCGGGCAAGGAAACAATTAAAACGGAAAATGCCTGCATAATATTGAATTAAGGACACTCCTGATAAAGGGGGTGTCCTATTTTCATTTGTCTTATAAAAATAAAGTTATCCCAATGCAGTTTTTAAAAAATGGGTATTGACGTATGAGAAAATATCTTATATTATCATTATTGATAATGATAATATAATTAAATTTGAAAATAAAACGAATCAGGGTCAATTAAAAGGGGGAGAAATCTAATGGTAAGTACAGCTACCATCATATCTATGTTTGTTCCTATTATTTTTTCAATTAGTTTATTTGTTGGTTTTATTATGTTATATCGGAAGAAAACGGGGATCCAAGTAAAACCACTAATCATTGGGGCGATAGGTTTTATTGTTTTCACACAAGTTTTAGAAAAAGCAATGCATTTTGTAGTCATAACGAATTTCCCGACTTACAATGATCATCCGTGGCTTTTTGGCACATACGGGGCCTTTGCAGCGGGATTGTTTGAAGAGGTTGGAAGATGGATCCTATTTACTTGGTTACTAAAAAAATACCGTGATTATAAGAGCGGTATTTCCTTTGGAATCGGTTGGGGCGGTATCGAAGCCATCTTAGTAGTGTTCATGATCGTCGTGCCAAACCTTTTGTTCGCTTTCATGATCAATTCAGGAACTTTGGAAGCACAGCTTGGCGGAAAAATGCCGGCAGAACAACTCGAAACAATTAAAGAATCAGTACTTAACAACGGAGTATCCTTTTACCTTTTAGCATGTGTCGAACGATTATGCTCCATGTTCATACAAATAGCGCTTAGCCTGTTAGTATTACTGGCAGTCACGAAAAAGAAATTCACTTACGTCATCTATGCCGTTCTTATCCATGTGGTAATTGACTTTCCATTCACCTTCATACAAACAGGCCACATCAAAAGCCTTTGGTTTCTCGAAATCTACATTGCCATCATTGCAGCAGTGGCATTCCTTTTCATCAAAAAAACAGAAAGAAAAATGTAGCGGTGCCTGTCACCTTTTTGAACGATTTCAAAAGAGCCGGTTGTTCCATAAATGAAGTTTGGTGCCTGTCATCCTAAAAGGGGGCAGATTTTTTTTGTCTTAAATAATTTTTTTATGGATGCAGGATAGTTTTATTTGATGTAATACTCATGTAAGCGTTAACAAATATATTGATAAATCACAAGTTTCAGAAATATTTTAATAAATTGAATAATATACTAGACTAATTAAGAATATTGTTTTAAAATACTAATTATTAAAATAATAGATTGGCAGACAGGTTAGAAAGTTAAAGTAATGCATATTAACACACTGATTTGTCAGAAAAATCAAACAATAGAAGAGGGGTTCAACTATGAATAGTAAGAAAAAATGGGCCAAGATGTTTATGGCCTCAACGATGTTAGCTGGAGTGTTGGCTGGATGCTCGGGAGCGGGCGGCAGTTCTTCAGGCTCAGATGACAAATCAATCAAAGTAGGGGTTAACCTGGAGCTATCCGGTGGAGTTGCTTCCTACGGTGAATCACTCGAAAAAGGAATCGATCTTGCCGTTGCAGAAATTAACAAAAAGGGCGGCGTTGACGGCAAAAAGCTCGATATAATAAAAGTTGATAACAAATCGGATGCTGCCGAAGCTACAAACGGTGCTATTAAATTAACAAGCCAGGATAAAGTAGCAGCAATCATCGGTGCTGCTACCAGTGGTGATACCGTAGCACAGGCACAAATCGCTAATGACACGAAAACAGTTCTTTTAACTCCATCAGGTACAAGCCCTAACGTAACCGTAAGTGACAGTGGAAAATTAAATGAATATGTATTCCGTACTTCCTTTATCGACCCATTCCAAGGAACTGTAGCAGCGAACTTTGCCGCTCATGAATTAAAAATCAAAAATGCAGCGATTTTTGCTGACAGTGCCAGCGACTATGCTAAGGGTCTTGCAGCATCATTCAAAGAAACATACAAAAAGGCTGGCGGGAAAATTGTAGCTGAAGAGGCTTATGTAGCAAAAGATACAGATTTCCATGCAACCCTGACTCGCATTAAGGCAAAAAATCCAGATTTCATCTTTATTCCAGGATATTATGAAGAAGTAGGTTTAATCGTAAAACAAGCTCGTGAATTAGGAATTACAGCTCCATTAATGGGAGCTGACGGCTGGGATTCACCAAAATTAATCGATCTTGCCGGTAAAGATGCATTAAACAATACCTTTATCACAAACCATTACTCTTCAGAAGACCCTGACAAAAAGATTCAAACATTTGTTTCTACTTATAAAGAAAAATACAAAGGTGATTCTCCGAATGCGTTCAATGCTCTTGGCTACGATACGGTCTACCTATTAGCAGATGCCATCAAGCGTGCTGGAAGCACCGACTCTAGTAAAATAAAAGAAGCATTGGCCAAAACAAAAGATTTATCTCTTGTAACTGGTACTGTATCAATTGATAAGAACCACAACCCGATTAAATCAGCAACTGTTCTTGAATATAAAGACGGTCAGCAAGTATTTAACACAAAAGTAGATCCTAAGTAATAAGAAGCGAAACGAAAGGTGATCCAGCCTTTCGTTTCTTTTTTTGTTAAACCTAAACAAATTGAAAATTTTTCCGATAAAAATAATAGGTGTATTTTGTCAAAAAATCGTTATACATAGGAGGAATAGCCATTCATGAAATTGACGATTAGAAAAAAGCTACAGGCAGGATTTATCATCGTATTAATCATTCTAGCTATCCAATCTGTCGTTTCCTATTATCAAATTTCATCCGTTAACGATACATATACGGATTTAGTGGATGATAAAGCAAAAAAATTAACGATGATTAAGAGTTTGGAGAATGCGGCAAAGGACGAACAAGTCAATCTGCAAAGTTACTTGTTCACAGGTGATGAACAAGTCTTACAAAAATACTATTTTGCAGTTGAAAACTATAAAAACTATAGTGGTGACTTGGCCAAAGTGATTAAAACACCTAAGTCTAAGAAACTACTAAACGAATTAAACAGTTTTGAAAACGATTACCGAGACTTTGCTGAAAATGCTATTTCATTAAGAAAAACCAATCAAGAGGCATTTAAACTGTTAAATTTTGAACACGGTACCGAAATTATTAATCAATTAAGCGATAAGACGATCGAATTTAGTCATTTTCAGCAATCGCTTTTAGATCGTGGACATGATGCTGCCGAAAGTGGTGTAGCTTCTGTTAAGACTGTAGTCCTTGTGTTATCTGTTATTTCGATAATAATAGGATTATTGATTTCGTACATAATTGGTGTAAAAATCTCCAGACCGCTAATTTTCCTAAAAAAAGCGGCTGAGAAAATTGCTTCTGGTGATTTAACCGATGAAGAGATTAAAATCAAAAATAAGGATGAGATTGGAGAATTAGCTCAATCTTTCAATCAAATGACGGGTAATTTACGTGACTTACTTCAACAAGTCAGCATGAATGCGAACCAAGTTACGGCAACATCTGAGGAGCTATCGGCAAGTGCAGAGGAGACAAGAATCTCCTCCCAGCAAATTACTCAATCCATTCAAGAAGTGGCTTCAGGAGTGGAAAGGCAGTTTATCAGTATTGAGGAAACAACCCGTACAATCCGTGAATTGGCAGTTGGCGTCCATCAAATTGCGAGTAACTCCCAAGTGGTTACCAACACAGCAAATGAGGCATCTGAAAAAGCTTCAAACGGGGGGGAATCGATTCATACCGCAATTGAGCAAATGAAATCGATTAATCAAACAGTTCATGGATTATCTGAAGTCATTAGTAACCTTGGCTCACGTTCCCAAGAAATTAATCAAATTATTGAAGTGATCTCCAATATTTCGGCACAAACGAATTTATTGGCTCTTAATGCGGCGATTGAAGCTGCAAGAGCAGGAGAGCATGGACGGGGTTTCTCCGTTGTCGCTGATGAAGTTAGAAAATTAGCAGAGCAATCTAACTCTTCCGCCCAACAAATTGCCCATTTGATTAAAGGCATTCAAGGGGAAACCCATCAGGCCATCCAGTCAATGGAAGGGGCAAAAACAGAGGTCTCGGAGGGATTGGAAGTCATCAGCTCAGCTGGAGCCTTATTTGCGCAAATTCAAACAGCCGTGACGAATGTAGCTGACCAAATTCATGAGGTGTCCGCTGCTGTTCAACAAATGGCGGCTGGGTCAGAGCAAATGTCCCAATCCATGAAGCATATTTCTGAAATCGGTGAACAGGCAGCATCCGGCTCTCAAGAAGTATCAGCGGCAACATCACAACAATTGGTATCCATGGAGGAAATCACCTCCTCAGCTTTATCGTTGTCAAAAATGTCAGAACAACTCCAAACGCTAATTGGGAAGTTTAAAGTATAATCTCATAGAAAAAGGCTTACTTAACGATTGTTGAGCAAGCCTTTTTTACTAACTGGGGAACTTAATGCTTCAATTAAAGTGCCGCTTTAATTACTTTTTTATAATAAAGAACCGAGAGCACTCCAAAGATGGAATAAAGAGCCGTATACAATACCATTACGATAATCATTGGTGTCCATACTTCAGCGCCAAACAGGAACCAGCCAGATTGCACAGCAAAATAACTATGTGACAGTCCAACTACTAGCGGAATTCCAAAGCTGAATAACTGCTTGGCCCGGATTCCTCTTAACAAGTCTCCTTGGGTAAAGCCGAGTTTCCTAAGAATAGTGTAGTTTGGTTTTTCCTCTTCCCCTTCACCCATTTGTTTAAAATACAGGATGCAACCTGAAGTAATCAGGAAGGTCAAGCCTAAAAAGCCAACGATAAACATGGCAAGCCCTATGGTTTGTTTTTGATTCATGCTCATTTCCAAGCGGGAATCATGATCGATGTCCTCGCTGATCTTCAAGTCTTTGAAAATCTGGTTTGCTTTTTCAAGCTTTGCTTCATCCTTGATAGTGACCCCGATAAAGATGGTTGATTTTTTTTGTAATTTGGGATCAAGACCCGCACGTAATTGTTCAAACACTTTATTATCCACAATCGCTGTAGGTGATCCCCCATTTGTGAAATAGGAAGATACAATGAAATCTTTTCTAAGTCCCAAATAGTCAAGTTGAAACGTTTCTTTTTTTGCCTTTAATTCAATTTGTCCAGAATCCTTAAGGGTCATAAATTTTTCCATTAAATCATCGTAACCAGTAAAAACTGTTTCTTTAGGGGATACTTCAACCCCTTTGACGTCCTTTTCGCTAACAACAGATAGAGGCAAGGCACTAGAGTTCGCCATTAAAGTATCTAAGTCACTTTCCAATATAGATTTTAAATTCGCCTTCACTTGAAGGACATCGATTCTTTTATCGCTGAAGGAAATCTTGTGATCTGTTAAAGCATTTTCAAACGTTTCAGCTTTATTAGGATCTATAATCGCAAAATCAGCTGCCACATGTGTTTTGGCTGTTTTTTCAGCGGAATAATAGGAGATATAACTTAACGATAAGAGACCAATAGCCAAGGCTGATACGGTGGTAATAATCGTTAATAATAAGGCGTTTGACTTCATGCGAAACATAATTGATGAAAGGGATAACACCTCATTAATGTTTAAATATCCATCCTTCTTTTTCCGAATAAGATGAAAAATAAAGCTGACGGACCCTTTATAAAACAAATAGGTTCCAATGATGACGGAAGCAAGAATGAAGATCATGGCTGAAAACAGCTGAACCATGGTTACAAAATCGCCATCAAATAATTTTGAGGATACATAATAGCCGACACCAATTAAAACAAGCCCGACAATCCCCATTATGATCTCGAAAACTGACATTTTTTTCAGTTTGCCTTCTGTCGAAGAAATCACTCTAAACAAGCCTAAAATGGTCTGTCTCTTAATAAATAAATAATTGATTAACATCACCAGCAAATAAATCGCGCTAAAAATAATTAACGTCTGGATCAAAGCGTGCATGGAAAAATGCAGTTTTGCCACGGCATTGACTTTCGTAATTTTAAATAAAATCATAATAATTAATCGTGAAGCAGAAAATCCCAAGAAGATTCCTATCAATAGAGAGCTAAAATAAAGGATAAAGTTCTCGGCACTAAGAATGCGAAAAATCCTGCTTTTTGTCATCCCGATTAATTGAAATAAGCCGATTTCCTTACTGCGCCGTTTGATAAAAATATTATTAGCGTATAACAAAAAGATGGATACAATCGCGACTAGCAGGATAGAGGCTGCCCGAATGGAAGCTGCACCTTTAATTGTCCCTTTTGTAGCATCCATTGCAGGATCATACTGCAGGGTTACAAAGGAAAAATAAAGCGCCACACTAAAGATCAATGCAAATACATATAAATAGTAGTTTTTTAGGTTCTTTTTCAGGTTACGGAGAATTAATTGATTAATGCTCATTTTGCACCCCGCCTAACACACCTTGTGTTTTCATGATGTCCTTGAAAAAGTCCTGTCTTGATTGGTCGCCCTTGTTTAGTTGTGTGTATATTTGTCCGTCTTTAATAAAGATTACCCGTCTACAATAGCTGGCTGCCACCGGATCATGTGTCACCATCACAATTGTCGCATGTCTGTTTTGATTTAAGAGGCTAAGTTTGTTTAATAAATCAGAAGCTGATTTTGAATCTAACGCTCCTGTTGGTTCGTCTGCAAAAATAATACTTGGTTCATGAATAAAGGCCCTTGCAGCTGAGGTTCGCTGCTTTTGTCCCCCGGAAATTTCATTAGGATACTTATCTTTGATGTCAAAAATGCCTAGCTCCTTAGCTACATCTGTAAATTTTTGATTCGCCACTGCTTTGGATGTATTGGAAATCGACAGCGGCAGCAGAATATTTTCCTTAACAGTCAAGGTGTCTAATAAATTATACTCTTGAAAAATAAATCCCAAATGGTGCTTGCGGAATTCGGCCAGTTGTTTTTCCTTTAACTTAGTGATTTCTTTACCTTCAATTTCAATCGTACCACCGCTCACTTTGTCGATAGAAGAGAGGACATTTAATAGGGTTGTTTTTCCGGAACCTGATGGCCCCATAATACTAACAAATTCACCTTTATCAATTTGGAGATCCAATCCCTTTAGTACATCTTGCTTATTAAATTTATTGCCATAAGCTTTAAAAATATTTCTTGCTTCTAAAATAGTCATCTTATATGACACACTCCTTAATTCGATATCTTTATTATAAAAGGCGGTGTCATCCGCTTCCTTCGATTGAGCGAACAAATGATAAAAGCATGTGACATTATTGTCACATGCCTGCAATATGATCGAAATCGTTTCGCTCAGGGAAAGATAAGGTGAAAGTGGATCCCTCTCCAGTCTTAGAACAAACTTGAATGGAAATCAATAACGGTTCAGCCGCTTTTTTGGCCAAATATAAGCCCATACCGGTTGCAGCACTGTCCTGATGCTTGGACGTGGAAGTGAATCCTTTATCAAAAATCCGCGGTAAATCTCTTGGATCGATGCCACGGCCGAAATCCTGTACCTTTAATACCGTTTGTCCATTCCATTTTGTGCTAGTAATGATAATGTCGGATTCTTCACTATACTTCACTGCATTTGTTAAAAGCTGTCGGATGATAAATGCCAGCCACTTGGCATCTGTCAGCACTTCCTCCTCCTTAAGTTCCACATCAAAGCCGATTCCCTTTTGTATACACCATGATTGCAATGCCTTAATTTCTTTAAAAATCACTGACTTCAGCGAGACTTTTTCGATGAATAAGTCATTCTTCATGAATGGCAGGCGTTTTTGATGAAGCTGTTGATCAAGCAACAAATGAATGCGCAGCCACTCATAGGTTAAATGAGCTTTCATTTTTTCGTCATCCAGCCGTTCGATCATTAAATGCATTGCCGTCAATGGCGTTTTTACTTCATGAATCCAAGATAACAAGTCATCCTTCTCTTGTTCTAACAGTCTCATATTCTGTGCTGTATCTTGTTTAAGACGCTCTGTTTGGTCAATCACACTTGACTCAATGATTTTTTCAAATGGACGATCCGCAGGGGCCAACCTCGTTAAATCAAGGGAGGTATCCCACTCTTGCAAGCTGCGATAATATTTAGTTTCAACATGATAGCGAATAATGAAGAATATCAAGAAAATCATGGTCGATAAAAAAACGATGTACAGAAGGGGCAATAATGGGATGGCAGCATCCAAATAGGCAACCAACACCACTAAAAGCTGAAGGAACAGAAACAGAATAATCCAGCTTCGCCTCTCAATTATGTATTTTTTTATCATAGATAATCCTCTTCCACGGCAATGTATCCTTGTCCAACCTTGGTTTCAATTTGATGGCCTAGACCTAGTTCATCAAGCTTTTTGCGAAGGCGATTGACGTTCACTGTCAACGTATTATCACTGACGAACCGTTCATCATCCCAAAGGCTTTTAATTAATTCTTCACGACTTACAATCGTATTTTTCTTTTCAATTAACAATTTTAATATAAACAATTCATTTTTGGTTAGTTCAATTGAGCCCAAATCATTTGAAATGGTGCTTTTTTGATAATCAATGGTGGCCCCATTCCAAGTTTTTAGCTCGATGGCTTCGGTGTTGTAATTATAGACACGGCGAAGGATGGCCTGAATTTTGGCAATGAGGACATCAAAATGAAATGGTTTTTGAATGAAATCATCAGCTCCAAGCTGCATGGACATGACCATATCAGTAGGGTGGTCACGCGATGATAAAAAGAGAATTGGAATATTAGAATGGGAACGGATCATGCGGCACCAATGGAATCCATCAAATTTTGGCAATTGGATATCGATAATGACTAAATCTGGTTTAATGAAAGAAAACTCCTGCATGACCTGGCTAAAATCTAGGATTCCGTAAACATCATAAGACCAGCCGGTTAACCGTTCTTTGATTTCTTGAAATAAGGTCGCATCATCTTCAATCAGCAATAGTTTAAACATTTTTCCACCACACTTTTACTTTATCAAGCCATTTTTATTTTATAGCAAAAATTTCCTAACAGCTACTATTGTTTTAAAAAGTAGAAATCAGACTATTTAAATAATTATCTTTACCAGAGCTTTTCCAGTTGTTAAAGTAGAAGATGAGAATGAAAAAAAGGGGTGGAGAGATTTGAATTTATATTTGATTCGTCACGGTGAGTCCGAGCATAATGTGGATCGAACGAGAATGGCACATACCCATGATTCACAGCATAGTTTGACTGATCTAGGCCAAAATCAAGTACAAAAAACCGCTGAATTCATGAGATCAATAGTGAATGAAAAAACAGTTTTATATAGTTCTCCCTATTTGCGCACGAAACAGACGGCAAAAGCCATCCATTCTTTATTGCCCGAGCAGGTACCATTTTTAGAAAATCCACTGTTACGAGAATGGGAGCTTGGTAACCTTTACGATTTCAGCAATCGAACACCGGAGTCGAAAAAGGAATTTAAGGCAGCCGGTCAATTTTATTTTCGCTATCAAAATGGAGAATCACTTGCCGATGTCTATTTACGGGCAACCATGTTCATGAATACAGTGGTAGAGCGGGTTCGGCGTCAACAACGATATGAACATCTGGTGGTCGTTTCACATGCTGCCTTCATTCAAATGCTGCTAACCTTTTTAATGGACTGGCCAATTGAGAGCCTTACTGATTTTAAACCAGTTGAAAATGCCTCTGTTATTCAAATTAATGAAGAGGATGGAGATTATCAGTTTGAAAAGATTTTTATCCCTGGGGTTTAATTAGAAAATTTCATAATACGCGAACAGTAATAGGCTGTTCGTTTTTTTGTGGCCAATTTTTAAAAAGTAATGTTTTGTTAAGAGTAAATTAAGAATAACACAAGATAATAGAGATCGAGAAAATAGTTTGCTATGGTGCAGTTTATCTTCCATGGTCAAAGGAGTTAACGAAATGAAAAAATGGATTTGGATTGTCATTAGTGTCGTAATTGTTGGTTATGTGGGATATATGTGGTATCACTCAAAATCCAGCAGCAGCGAAGCGGCAACAACTCAGATTAGTTCGGCCACTGTACAAAAAGGAAAGCTGGAGGTAAAGATTAGCGGCTCGGGAACGATTGAGCCTGTAACCAGTGAGGATATTAAAGTGAAGGATGCAAACGATGAAATCGATGAAGTGCTCGTTTCCGCCGGAAGCAAGGTAAGTGCGGGAGATGAATTAGTGACCTTTACGGATGATAGTGATCCAATTACGGCACCGGTAGACGGAACGATTACCTCTGTCTCTGTTAGCACCGGTGAACGCGTAACAAAAGGACAGGCTGTAGCTCATCTTACCAATTATACGGATTTACAAACGGTTGTTGCGGTGGATGAATTGGATATTGCCAAGGTGAAGGTCAATCAGACGGTAAGTTTAACGGTAACTCCTTATCCAGATGCCACCTACACGGGAATGGTCACTGCTGTGGCTAACGAAGGTACCTCAGAGAGCGGGTCTTCGACTTTTGATGTGACCATTCATCTCGTTAAGTCGGATAACCTAAAGGTGGGGATGAGCACAGAAGCAGAGATTCTAGCAGAAAGCAAAGATAACGCACTTTATGTACCGGTTGATGCGGTTCATACCAAAAATGAAACAAAATACGTAAATGTAATGAAGTCAAGCTCTAACAGCGCTGGCAGCAGCAAAACCGAACAAAGAACGATCAAAACAGGAATTTCCAACGACGATTACATTGAAATAACAGAAGGAGTCACCGAGGGTGATTACATCAAACTCCCGAAAAGAACAGCATCAACCAGTACCTCCAACCAAGGCGGCATGATGCCGGGTTTTGATGGAATGGATGGAGGCACGAGACCACCAAGCGGGAATGGAAATTCTAGCAGCAACAATAGCAGCGCTAAAAGCGGAAATTAATACGGTGCCTGTCACCATTTTTCAGTAAACCCCCGGCTCTAGCTGATCACGCATAAGAGTAGAGGGTTTTTTTGATTCATAGATGATAGGAAATAGGTTGGCAATAAAGGAACTAGCTTGTTCTTAAAAGAAATATATATGTTTAAGGGAAAAATGTATGAATGGGGTGTAACGAATGAAAGTAGAAAAGTTGGATCAAGCGCATCTTCAAGTCTTTGTTGACTATTGCAAGAAACATAGATTAGAAGTGGATGACTCTTTTCTTTATGATGCAGATTTAAAAAATTTTGAACCTAATGCTGAGAATCCCACTTATGTATTGATGGATCAACAGGGGAATATGGTTGCTGCTGCCTCTTTAATTATGGATGAGTATCAAAAGAAAGGGAAAAGAGCACGGTTTCGTATTTTTCATTCGGAAATCAACAATTCAGAAGTCTATGCATTGCTGTTTCAGGCGTTATTGAGACGTACAGAGGGTCTGGAAAAACTCTATATTTTTGTTCCCTTAAATAATAAATATCTTGCGGAGTCTATCGAAGGATTGGGATTTTCAATTGAAAGGTATGCGTTTCTGTTAGTTCGCGAGGAAGTAGTGGTGCCTTCGTTAGTTTTACCAGAGGGCTATATAATAAGAGACTTCACTCCCGGTAAAGACGAAGGGATTTGGAGTCAGGTTAGAAATGCAGCGTTTGCTGAACTGAAGGGGAACGAGACTCCTGTTACGAAGGAAATGGTAACGAAAATGATTGCAGGTGAAAATTATCTGGAAGGAGGAATGAAAATTCTTTACCACGGTCAACAGCCCGTTGGTGTCGTAAGGGGAGCAAATGATGAATATGAAAATGCTCCCATTATGAACATTGGACCACTAGCCATACTCCCTGAATATCAAGGCAAAGGCCTCGGGAAGCTACTCCTGAGAGCCGCGCTCCAATTTGCAAAAGAGAGGTCCTACACTAGAACCATCCTATCAGTAAACGGCGAAAACGAACGCGCCAAAGCACTATACCTACAAGAAGGTTTCAAACAAGTAGAGGGTGTTGCATGTTATGAATATAAGTTATCTATTTGAATGAAAAGGTGCCTGTCACCCACTTTAATGAAGATAGTCCGGGTGTTTCGAGGCATCCGGATTTTTTAGTTCTTCGAAGATGTTTGGTGGGTTTGTTTCTGTATTGACAGGCTGTTGGGTCATGTTTTGTGGTGTTGGGAGGTATTGATTTAGGATTTTTTTGAGTTCGCCGACGGTGACGGGTTTGGCGTCGTCTTTTAGTTCGTATCCCAGCAGTCCATTGGCTTCAATGGTGGCCATCTTTATATCTTCCATCTTTGAGATTCCCTCGTTTCTCATCCGCATTTCCAGTTGGTCTACAGTCATACGCAGTTTTCGAAGGTTCTCGATGTTTAAAATCCCATTTTCAATCACCATTTTTGATTTCCCGGTAATCAACTTTTCAAGGACATTAAACTTTAGCTCTAAAAATTCTAACAATATAGTGGAAAAAACAAAAATAACCCCAATTAAGATTGTACTAATCATACTTTTGCCAACAAGTGGCGCCACAATAACCGTGCCAATCGAAACCATTACAACCGTTTGTGCAAGGGTCATTTGCGAAATCGACTTTCTTCCAGAAATTCGTAAGATTGCAATCCCTGAAAAAATAAGAACAAATGATTTCCAGATCACACTCCAATCCATCTTAATCCCTCCAAAAAAGTCTTAAGAATAATATTTCCGAACATGTCCATTATTATTTTTTTAAGGGTAACAAATAAAAGAGGCAGCTGGAAAGCTCCTGCTACCTAACATGTTTATAATAAAAGCTCTTTTTCCTTTTCCATTTCCAACGCCGTTGCAATATAGGCAAATCCGTTCAAAAACATGTAAATAACATTCGATTGCGCCCGTTCATGTTCCCCTAAATAAGTATTGATAATCGTGATGACTGAAAATAGGACAACAAAGAATAAAGCCAATTTATTAAAAATAACCAATAGTGAACAACCCCCTTCAACAGCGATGCTTACCTTTATCTTATTTAAATAGGGTTATACTTATGCAATCTATGATGCAAATGTGGAAATGGTGAGAGACGTGCCTGGTTTCGATTAAAAGAGTTAGTGACAGGCACGCTGAATAGGGTATACTATCCATATTGGTAAATGCAGAGGAGTGAAAGGCACTATTATGGAATGGAAAATAAATGATTCAATAAAACAAAAGATCGACAGGTTTGAGATTACAATAGATGATGTTACCTTTCCGAACGGAGATCAAGGGACATTTTCCTATGTTAATTTTGCTAAGGGGGTTTGTGTTCTCCCTATAACAGAGGACCAACATGTTTGGTGTATTAAGCAGTATCGCCATGCTTTTAAGAACTGGCAATGGGAGTTGCCTGCAGGGGCAATGGACCCCACTGATTCCAGTCCGCTTGAAGCAGCGAAGCGGGAATTGGCAGAAGAAACCGGCTGTATAGCGGAACATTGGCTTGATTTAGGAAGCTTTTATCCTTCCCCTGGTTCGACCAGTGAGGAGATCTATTTGTTTGCAGCGGCAGGTTTAACCAAATTGGAACAAAATTTGGAGGCAAGTGAACAAATTGATTTACATAAACTCAGTATGGAAACGCTGAAAAAAATGGTTGCTGATGGAGACTTTAGTCACGGGGCCGGACTTGCCGCGATTTTGCGCTATAAGTTTATTACGGACTAATTTTCAAAAAAAGAGACACCTTTAAAAAAATGAAGGTGTCTCTTTTTGCAAACAATACTAATAATCCGTCACGGTTAAATTTCGATCTAAATAGGATTCAATTAATTCGCTGATTTGATAGGCCACTTGTGGAGAGTCAAAGTTTTCAAACACATGTTCACAGTTATTTTTATAACTCATGGTCTCATTATAATGGGACATATGACGTTCAATGACTTCCTCACTATCCTGACGATCCTTTTGTCGTTGAATAACTGTGTCGCGGTCTGCATAAATGAAAATCCGCATAACACCATCGCCATACATTGATTTTAATTTTTCTGCCCCTTCTGAATTTAACGTCAAATAGACAAGTTGGTGGTTCTTAAAGGCTTCATCAATATCCTGCTCTCGAATGCCATAATGAATTCCATCAATTTCCACGCTTTCAAGAAATTCCTGCTGTGCTTGCATTTTTTTGAATGTTTCCTCATCAACAAAGTGGTAGTCTTCACCATTTATTTCGTAATGGCGGGGGGAACGGGTAGTATAAGAGATCACGGTTTCCATATCAAACGCTGTTGCAACCATTTTAGCAACAGTCTTTCTTCCTGAACCATCGGGACCAGTGTAAACAAATATTTTTTCTTTACCTCTTATCTCGTGCATAGGCAAGCCTCCTTATAGTGTCCTAACCCTAAAGATCTTATGGAGAGTTTTTAGCAGGGATGTAAGGGGGTTATGTTCATTATAACAAAGGATACATCTGGAAGGATATAAATATATTTATGCGAATATTCGGGAATATAGACGGAATTCCTAATTAAAATTCACTATGTGACAGAGCTAGTCCAAAGGAATTTTTACCCACTTATTGAATCCAAAAATGATCATACTCCAACCCCAGTATTAGTATTACCCTAGGTTTAAATCAACTATTGACAACAAATATAGTAATCGTTTACATTTAAAAATATGGATTGTTACTGTTCGGCAGGCAAAACCTAAATTTGTGAAAGAGTATCGAAAATGGTATTCTTATGTACAAATTTAGGTTTTTTTATTTATACAAAAATCTTCAATCAAGGGCGAGTGGATATGGAAATTAGGAAGATACTGAATAATAATGTCGTCGTTTCTCAAAATGGTTCGAAACAGGAAATCGTCGTGATGGGGAGAGGATTGGCTTTTCAGAAGAAGGTTGGGGATGAGATTGACCATTCTAAAATAGAAAAGACATTTGTATTGGAGACCCATGGAGTATCGGAAAAATTAGCAAAACTATTGCGGGACACATCTGAGAAATACCTAGACATTTCAGCAAAAATTTTGGATTATGCCCAATCACAACTTCCATATAAATTAGATGAATACCTATATGTGGCCTTAACGGACCACTTAAGTTTTGCTATAACCAGACATAAACAGGCGATTCATTTGAAAAATCCATTGTTATGGGAAATTCGCAAGTATTATAAGCAGGAATTTCAAATTGCCCAGAAAGCCCTTGAAATTATTGAAAAAGAAACAGGGATTGCGCTTGGGGAAGATGAGGCGGCATCTATTGCGCTGCATTTAGTCAATAGCCAGTTATCGGGTGAAAACATGGCTACGGCAGTTCAAATTACCGAAATGGTGAACACGATTTTAAACATCGTCAAATATCATTTCAAAATGGAATTGGACGAAAGCTCCGTGAATTATGAACGGTTTCTAACCCATCTCCGCTTTTTTGCAATTCGTTTTGTCCGAAAAGAAAAACTAGAGGAGACGGTGGACCAGTTCTTTTTTGAACAGATCAAGCTTAAGTATCCCGAAGCCTATATTTGTACAGAAAAAGTGGCGACCTATTTAGAAAATCAATTTAACTGGAGCTTGACGAAAGATGAGGAAATCTATTTAACCGTCCATATTCATCGAGTTACGAATCGGCATAAACTGAAATAGAAGAAGTTTGTCGAATCTGGAGTTTTTTTAAAAAGGCTATGTTAAAGAATACTGTTGATTTTAAACCCTGTTGATAGGAGCGGAAGGCACGAAGACTCCTCGAAAATGCTAACGCATTTCCTTCGTGCGTGGGCGAATTCTAGGAAGAAAATCAATGTCCTGTGGGAGTACGGTTCTGGAGAGACCCCG
>NZ_JBALNY010000054.1:0-16913 GCF_036962145.1 Bacillus sp. JJ1764
GGCAATGGGTGACGTCATATCCGGCCTTAGCACGAGTGTATGTCCCTCTTTATCTAACAATTTAAAGAGCTGTTGGTCCGCAATGGCCGAGGCAGCTCCAACGGTTTCAAAGTACTCAAGAGTTGGTGTTTCAATAAATTGATAGCCCCAACCTTTCATGGTTCCGGCAATAGAGGACCGAACCGGATGTTTCTTTTCATAGAGCTCCGGCAGCGTATCCCGCATTCCTAATGGCTTTTCAAACATAAACAAGCGACTCATCCTGCTCATCCTTTATTATTTTACTTTAGTTTGCTAATGTATTAGAGAAGTAAAGTTTATTATTTGTAGTTTACCTTTTTCAAATTCTGAAGTCAAATAAATAATCACAATATTAAAAGAAATACCCCTGAAGAAATTCTCAGGGGCATTTTCTTGTTTATTTACTGGAATTTCGGATTGCTTTTTACAAGGGTAACTTTGGTTACTTTACTTGTGTTTCCTGCTGCATCCGTTGCCGTAAAGGTTAATACTGTGTTATGGGTTTGTGCAGATTTGAAGGCAATTGTGAACTTGCCGTTCTGATCGGCAACAGCTGTTCCAAGAAGTGTTTTTCCATTGTACACATTCACGGTTGAACCTGCTTCCGCCATACCGCTGACACTCTTCGCCGGTGCAATGATCATGCCTACTTGCGGTGCTTCCGGAGCAGTCACATCTTTCACAACTGTCTTCGTTTCAGCACTCTTATTGCCAGCTAAGTCTGTCGCTGTTACATAAATCTCTGTTCCTGCTTTTAATGGAGAAATGGCTACGGTAAAAGATCCATCCGCTTTGGCAACAGCTGTACCAATGACGGTGCCGTTGGCTGTAACTTCTACTTTCGCACTTTCTTCCGTTTTTCCAGTTACGGTAGTGGATTGATCAGTTACTTCATCGACAACCGGTGCATCCGGTGCAGTTTTATCAATTTGAATTCGTCCATCAATTTGAGCGGAAATTGGGCCGCTAAATGTTTTTACGTATTGAATTAGAAGATCTAAATCAGACATCCAAGTCACGCGCTTGGTTCCTTGCTTCAGCACGGTAAATCCGTCGCCGCCGTCAGCCATAAAGTTATTTACCGCAACGGAGTATACTCCTTTTGGATCAATTTTTGAGCCATTTGGTAAATAAATATCAAGTACCTTTTGACCGATTGGCAGGTTATTGGTCCACGTATACTTTAATCCGGAGATTTGCATGATTCGGTTTCTGTCTGCTTGGAATTGTTGATTTAATAGAGTTCTAACTTGTTCACCGGTAATATTCATCGTGACGATATCATTACCGAATGGCTGGATGGCAAATAAGTCTCCCCAAGTGATTGGGCCAGATTTCTTGATATCATCTCGAATCCCGCCGACATTCATAAAGCCAAAGTCTGTTTTCGTGATGGTCTTCATTCCATCCGCAATCAGGTTACCTAATGCTGTTTCTCCTGCTTCGTTTGCAGTGCGGGAAATCGGAGCTGCTGCTTCACCAACAACCTGGCTGGTAATCGGAGCCACTTCAGCTTGGTACGCATTCAGCTCGGCCTTTACTTTTGCATCGAGATGGGCCGCATCCTGGAAGGTCGAGACGATTTCTGCTTTTTTCGTCGTGATGTCTTGTGTAACGGGGTCAATTGTTAAATCAACATCAGAGAATGCAGTTCCATAAGAATAAGATTGAACAAGCAATTTGCCGTCAACAGTTGAATTTAGATATTTGTGGTCATGGGCGCCAAAAATAACATCTACTTCATCATCAACCGCTTTGGCCATGTCCACTACCTTTCCGGTTGGGTTAGAACCATCAGTTGCCGATGTGCCAGGATCATGAGCAAGGACAACGATAGACTTAACACCCTTAGACTCTAATTCTGCTGCATATTTGTTGATTGCATCCACTTCATCCGTGAATTTCACGCCGGCCACACCGCTTGGAGTAACAATATTAGGTGTATCCGTTGTCACGACACCAATGAATCCAATTTTGACACCGTCCACTTCTTTAATGACATAAGGTGGTAAAATAGGCTGATTGGTATCCTCTTTAACTACGTTTGCAACCACATATGGGAAGGCTGCTCCTTCAAACGCGCCATACTTGTCGACTGTTTTTGGATGAGATCCACCATTGATCAAACGCAGCATTTCTGTAACGCCTTCGTCAAATTCATGGTTACCTACGGTTCCTACGTCAAAGCCTAATTCGTTAAGGAAGCGGATTGTAGGCTCATCCTGTAAAAGGGCAGAAACGGGACGGCTGGCACCAACCGCATCCCCAGCTTGAACCATCAGCGTATTAGAAGCATTGGTAGCTTCTCTTTCTTTCAAATATCCAGCTAAATATTCAATACCACCAACAGGTTTGCCGGAAACAGTCGTTTTATAATCTAACTGGCCATGTAAATCATTGATTCCTAGTAATTGTACGTGAACATTTTGGTCGAGTTGATAGGTTTCATAGCCTGGTTTTGCCGTAGAAGCTCCTAGATCCTTTACATTTGGAGTTTGTCCAAGGTAAGCTTGGGCTGCAGGAGCTGAGTTAAATGTCAAAGTTGCCTTACCGCCAACCGGAGCGATTTTCCAGTTATTATCCGCAACTGGATTGACAGTGCCTTGTTTGCTGATATAATCCATGAGGATTTGTCGGTTTTCATATGGAGAATCCACAACGACTTGGGCTTTTCCACCAATTAATGGCGGGAAGCTTCCGCCTCCGCTGGCACGGTAGTTATTGGTTGCAACAATAAATTCCTGGTCGTCCTTAATCGGAGTTCCATCCATCATCGTAAAATTGATTACCCTATGGGCATCCGGATTCAGAAGTACGCCATTGGCATAGTTGTATCGAGCCGGTTTCGTTACATCAATTTGGTATTTAATTCCGTCAATGACATCATAATTGTATGGACGGAAATCGTAATCTAATAAATCTTGATTTCCTTCTACATTCGGGTCAATAGTTTTGAATTGTCCGGCAGACATTTCCAACCACTCTTTTACTTGAGCACCGGTTAATTTGACGGCTTTCAAAGTATTATTGAATAGATATAAGTCGTTGGCACTCTTAATGGAAAGCTCGCCCTTCGGAATATTGGTGAAGTCCCCAACACCTCCGCGGCCGCCTTTAAATGGTGCAGCTGCAGAAATGACTGGAATTCCTTTTAAATCAGGAGCCTTTGTATCAATCCATTTTTTTACATAGTCTAATTGTGAGTTGTTGACTATTTGGATAGAAGAATCATCCATCACTCTGGAAAAATAACTGTTCATTGGAATGGTGGTTTCGCCAATTTTGCTGCGAACATAAGCAATTGTTCCTTCATGCTCAGGCTTTACATCATCTACGATCGTTTGGTCCAGTCCTGTTGAAGCAACAACCGGCCGGTTCACGGATTTGGAGTTGGCCTTGTCAACGGTCCATTTTCCGTTTTCATCCTGCACAAGCGCTAAATCCATTACCCCGAGATTATTTCCCCAAAAGCCTGCTTCAACGGCTTGTGTACCATTGATTGTTCCATTGGTATTATCAATTCCAGTTTTGCCATTAAAGGATGCATCGCCAGGGAAATTTACATGGGCATGTCCAAATAGCATGGCATCAATGCCTTTAACCTTTGTTAAATCGTAAACGGCATCTTCTGCTTCTTCCTTGCCTTCAGATTTGATATCACATCCAGAGTGGGCGATGGCTACAATGATTTCTGCTCCATCCGCCTTCATTTCTGGAATAAACTTGTTTGCTTGCTTGACGATATCCTTGGTAATAACTTTTCCAGTCAGATTATCCTTGTCCCACTGCATAATTTGCGGTGGAGCAAAACCAATGACACCAACTTTTACGACGGATTCATTGCCATTGGCATCGACGATTTTTTTATCAATGATTTTGTATGGCGTGAAGTAGTTGACATCGTTATCAGGATTATTGTCTTTATCGTCTTTATAAATATTAGCGTTTACAATTGGGAATTTTGCCTCTTCTAAAACATTGTTTAAGTAGTCCAGGCCATAGTTAAATTCATGATTTCCCACGATACCGCCATCATATTGCAGGTAATTCATCGCCCTTAATATCGGATGGGTATCATCTTTCCCTAATGGCTTGATTCGATTCACATAGTCCGCAAGTGGGTTGCCCTGGATTAAATCCCCAGCATCAAACAGCATCGAATTGCTGACTTCCGAACGGGCCTCCTTAATTAAAGTAGCGGTCTTGGCTAGTCCATAATTAATATTAGTAGAAGTATCTTGATAGTAATCATATGGCATGATGTTTGAGTGAAGATCAGTAGTTTCTAAGATTCGTAGTGTTGCAGTATTGCTAGTGCCTGCTGCATTTGCTTTGAAGGAGTATGTTGGTGCAAAAACTGTGCTGAGGATCAGTGCTGTAGCGGTCAGTTTCTTCATTTTTTTTAGTTTCTTTCGGTTCATTTTCATTCCACCTAGCCCTCTTTCTTATTTTCTTTCAAGAACCTCGATGACTATGTAAAAGAATCGCCCCTTTCATTTATGAGACAACAATAAGACCGTGTTCTTTAAAACCAGTCTCAAAATGTCTGAATCAATTATATTACTGCTCTATTATTATACTGTTCATTAATAAGAACGTAAATGTTCCCTTTGTAAAAATTATGTTGATTCTTTGTAAAAGATTGCGCGATTTTTTGCGTTATTCCGTGAGATTTTGGGTTAATTCAGCGAGTATTGGGAATATTCCCGTCGAGTTTTGGCGGAATTCCCCGAATTTATCAGAAATCCCCTCTTTGACCACGAAAAAAAAGCCAGGCTTAGCCAAGGCTTTCTTATCTTTTATTACCATAAATAGGATCGTCAGCCCAGCGTTCAGCTAACTGTTCTTTTGTATAAATAACCCGCATCGGGTTGCCTCCGACAAAGGCGCCGGCAGGGACGTCTTTATGGACAATAGTTCCAGCCGATACGAAAGCTCCGTCCCCTATTGTGACACCGGGAAGAATGGTAGTGTTAGCACCAATCATGACTTCACTGCCGATTTCTACCTTTCCAAGCCGGTATTCTTTGATTAAATATTCATGAGCGAGAATGGTTGTGTTATAACCAATTACCGTATTCCGGCCGACACTAATTTTTTCAGGAAACATTACGTCAAGCATCACCATTAAGGCAAAGGATGTTTGCTCCCCCACCTCCATCCGAAGGAATGTGCGGTAGAGCCAATTCTTCATCCTCAAGAATGGCGTGTAACGGGCCAGCTGGATGACGATAAAATTTTTAACAACCTTCCAAAACGGCACGGTTCTGTATACATGCCACAACGAGTTCGCTCCTTCAACGGGGTAGCGGGTCGTATTTCTCATTTTATATCTCAGCTCCAACAAGTGTATCTGAATTTAATGCTTGAAAAGGATTTTCGCGAATCCCCTAAACCTCAACGATCTTCAATAAGTCACTCATATGCTCCAAGATATAGTCCGGTTCATATTTGGCAAGGTATTCCCGACCTTTAAGAGACCAGGCTACTCCAGCTGTTTTCGTACCGGCGTTTTTCCCACCTAAAATATCGTGGTGGTTATCACCGACCATGATGGCCTCCTCAGGAGAAGAACCCAATTGTTCCAATGCTTTCAGAACCGGCTCTGGATCAGGCTTTACATTTTTCACATGGTCATAGGCGATAACGGTATCGAAATAGGAGTCGAGTTCCATCAAGCGCAGGCCTTTCATGGCAACATCATGACGTTTTGTTGTAACGATGCCCATTTTATATCCGGCTTGCTTTAGCGCTTGAATTGTTTCTAGCACGCCACTGAACTCTTTAACCAATAAATCATGATTGGCAAGATTAAAGCTGCGATATTCCAGAACCATTTCTTCAACGCGGTCCGGGTCCATGTTTCCAAATACCTCATGTAGCGTTGGTCCCATAAACGGCAGGACATCCTCGCGTTGGTACTTGCCCGGATAATATTTTTCCAAAGTGTGCAAGTAAGTGCTGATAATCAATTCATTTGTATCAATAAGCGTTCCATCCAAATCAAACAACAATGTGGTGATTTTGTTATTCATAGGTAGCTTCCTTTCTTAAAAAGCCTGTTCGTTTCCATATGTTCCCGACAATTAAGGTCAATGTTATGGCAACTCCGAGCCGGATTAAAAATAGTGGCCAAACCGGTATCCCGAGAGGAACAAAAATCAAGGTATCCTCTACCACCGCATGGCAGGCAACCAGAAAGATAAAAGCTAAGGTAACATCTTTTTTGCTGACCCCATCTTCTTTAACAGCCTGGATCATCACACCTGCTCCATACGCAAGTCCAAAAAAAAGGCCAGCAGCCATCGTGGTTGAGGTATTTTCTTGCATCCCCAGGGACCTTGTCACCGGAGCCATAGTTTTCGAGAATTTCTTCAGCCATTCAATATCTTTTAGGATTTGAACGACCACCATGAGCGGGATCACAATCATCGCCAATTGAAGGATCCCCAATCCCGCTTTCTCGAGTGCTTGCAGAAATATGCCTGCCAAAGTTGTGGCATGTGTCGTTTTATTTTCAATTAACCCATATTGGGCCGCCTGGCTGCCGCCGTGCCAAACCAAGTTGATTACAAAAGCCGAAAGTGTTGCCAACCCTAGCCGTGTCGTCAGAACGATCCAAAGCTTGACACCAGCCTTCATCGCCACACCTGATTCAATAAACAGATTGTGGGAGAATGACAGCATTACCGCTAAAATAAAGACCTCTTTCACGGAAAAATCAAGTGTTAAAATGGCTCCGATGGCGGCATATAGATTCAAGAAATTCCCTAGGACAAGAGGAATGGCTGCATCACCGGATAAACCAAGTAGTTTCATCAACGGGGAAACAAGTTTAATCAACCATGGCAATACTGGTGTATACTGCAATATTGCCACAATCATTGTAACCGGAAAAATAATTTTCCCCAATGTCCAAGTTGTTTTCAACCCAACCAGTAACCCCTTTTTTAATGAGTGTAGCAGCATTTCCCCAAATCTCCCTTAAGCTTATATATTTTCCTGTTCTAAATAGCGTCTGTCTGAAAGATGTTTTTGCCGGCGGATCAACAAAATAATTAATGCGCTCACAATTAAGACGATCGAAATCGTTTGTGCCATGCGCAGGCTGCCGAGCATTAAGCTGTCTGTACGCAAACCTTCAACGAAGAAACGGCCGACTGAATACCAAATTACATAGGTTAAAAACATTTCACCACGGCGCAAATTCACACGGCGCAGTAACATCAATAGTACGAATCCGAGAAAATCCCAAACCGATTCGTATAAAAATGTGGGATGATAGTATGTACCATTGATATACATTTGGTTAATAATAAAATCCGGTAAATGAAGGTTTTCCAAAAAAGTTCTTGTCACTTCACCGCCATGGGCCTCCTGATTCATAAAGTTTCCCCAACGCCCAATTGCCTGTCCCAAAATAATGCTTGGTGCGGCTATGTCAGCAATTTTCCAAAAAGAAAGGCCCTTGCTCTTGGCAAATATATAAGTCGTGAGGACAGAACCAATTAACGCGCCGTGAATGGCAATCCCACCGTTCCAAATTTTCGGGATATCGCCCGGATGCTTGGAATAATAACCCCATTCAAACATCACATAATAGATTCGTGCTGAAATAATCGCGATTGGAATCGCCCAAAGCATTAAGTCAGCAAATGTATCTTTCGGCAAACCGCGACGGTTACCCTCACGAATCGCTAAAAAAAGCGCCAAGGCCAGACCTGATCCGATAATAATGCCGTACCAATGGACTTGAATGGGTCCAAATGAAAAGGCAATCGGATTAAGCGGCTGAATTGATTCATTCATGTTACCTGTTTCCCCCTTATATCTCTTCGTGCTCCCCGTCTTCAATGACATCAGAAAGACGTTCTGTAAATTGCTGCGCAGCGTTAACGCCCATTCGTTTCAGGCGGTAATTCATCGCTGCAACCTCTATAATAACAGCCAAATTTCGTCCAGGACGAACTGGTACGGTTAACTTAGTTACCTCAGTATCAATGATTTTCATTTTTTCTTCATCCAACCCGAGACGGTCATATTGCTTTTTGGCATCCCAGATTTCCAAATTAATCACCATGGTAATGCGTTTATTACTTCTAACGGCTCCAGCACCAAACAAGGTCATCACATTAATAATCCCCAAACCGCGGATTTCCAACAGATGCTCAATTAATTCCGGAGAAGTTCCAACCAATGTATCCTGATCCTCCTGGCGAATTTCAACACAGTCATCCGCTACAAGGCGGTGCCCCCGTTTGACGAGTTCCAGTGCTGTCTCACTTTTACCAACACCACTTTTTCCGGTAATTAACACACCAATTCCATAAATATCCACCAACACACCATGTACAGCAGTTGTTGGTGCCAACTTACTTTCCAAAAAATTGGTGAGTCGGCTGGAGAATCTCGTTGTCTTCATATTGGTTCTTAGCACCGGCACAGATTCTCTCTCGGAAGCCTCGATTAACTCTGGAGGAACATCCAAGCCTCTAGTCACAATAATGGCGGGGGTAATATCGGTACATAATTGTTCCATTCTTGTACCTTTATCCCTGTCAGATAGTTCACCGTAAAATGACAACTCTGTTTTCCCTAAAAGCTGGATTCGTTCAGCTGGATAAAACTCAAAGTAACCGGCTATTTCTATTCCGGGACGTGAGATATCACTCATCGTAATCGGACGGTTGATCCCTTCTTCACCACTAATCAATTCAAGCTGAAATTTTTCCAATATGTCTTTGGTACGTACTTTAGGCAAGAAACGTTCCTCCTTAAAGTGGTCTAATGTATTTTGAAGAAAATATTACTTTTTATTTTAACATTTTTTTATGGAGAACCATACTTTTGTTAAAGTGAAAAATAAAAAGATGCCTATCACATAAGATACGCACCTTTTTGATGTTATTCTTTCGAGCGTTTTGATGGCTCCAGAATTGTTTTTTGGATGATCAGATTAATCAAAGCCATGATGACGGCGAAGAAAAGCGCCATTCCGAAGCCATGAATCTCGAACGAACTCCCCATAAGAAAATCAGTTAGTTCAAGTGTCATTGCGTTAATGACAAAGAGAAAAAACCCCATCGTTAACACGGTCACTGGCAAAGTAAAAAGAATCAAAAGCGGCCGGACTAAAATATTTAAGATGGATAATAAAATGCTCGCCTGAACCGCGGCTGCAAATCCTGAAAGATAAAAGCTTTCATGAAAATATCCTGCTAGCGCCATAAATATAACCGCATTAATCAAACATCCTATTAACCATCTCATATTTCTTGTCCCCTATTTTTCTAAAGATTTCTTCAAAGTCACTGAACCTGTTTTTGTATCTGCAAAGATTTTTAACATTTTATCAGGATGGTTGACCGATTGGAAACGAAGTGACTTTTGTACCATTTCACTCTTTTCCTCTAGTATTTGGACCCCAACAAGATTTAAGTTAAAGCCACCTAGGTTTGTCTTAAGCTCCCCTTCAACCGGGAGCTCTTCCGGGATATACAGGTCTATTCCCCCGGTCGTCGTTTTGGTGTGAATCCATTCAGCCCTGTTGCCGCTTAGATTCAAATGAATGTTCCCGTTAAATGATTGAGCATCAACTTTAGCCATGTCCCCGTCCAATTTAATAGACCCAGTGATACTTTCCGCCTCGAGTTCATCAAATTGGCTGTGTCTAACTTTTATTTTTCCATTGGCCGTTTCAACCTCAGCTCGTTTACCGATGATCTGTCCCAGTTCAATCTTTCCGTTCGCCGTTTTGACCTGGAGATTGCCTACATTTAATTCTCCACCAGAAATGGAACCGTTAAATAATCTGACTCTGGCATTTTCATATTGTGACTTAGGAACATAGATGAGTGCCTCGACCTTCATCCATTTTTGTTGGGTGCCAAAGCGCAGCTTTTGGTTTGCCACCTCAAATGTAATATCGCGCATAAAGTTCGCTCGTGCGCTGTCTTGGTTTTCAACACGGTACACCTTCGCCTGACACTCTACCCTTACATCGGGCTGATCCCAACTTATGATCTTAACAGAACCGTTTGCCACATCGATATCCATATCCTTGAAGTCTGCGTTTCCATGATGAAAAATATGGGATAGGTCTACGGACTGACCAAAGTTGAAATCAAAATCGAGTTCTTTGATTTTTTTCAAAGCAGAATCAACAAATTCAAAGATTTTGTCCTTTGTTGATTGAAACTTGGAGTTAAATGGATCTTCCTTAGTGCTCTGAGTATGCTCATGATTCTGCTCATATTGAACCGTCGTCGACAGCTCTTTCATGATTTCTTCTTGCTTCTGGTTCACGGTTTGCTGGGCTTTTTCAAGTTCTTCCATTAATGTTAGGGCTTCATCAACTGTCAATTTTCCTTCTTCTACCATTTGTAAAATACGTTTGCGTTCCTCTTTCATTTTTTCCACCCTCATCAGAAATTATTTTTCTTAACCAATTTATTCGGAGACCAATACTTTTACGCCCTTGACAATATTCCAGATGAAAATAACCAGAGAAATAACAATCGTAACGACAATACTAATAACAAAAAAGACCGGAATTTGATCTTGCATGTTGGAAAAGTCCTTGATAGCTGCAAAAATAATGATGGGCACTGTAATAAATGGGATCAAATGGGATAACAAGGCCTTTTTAGCATGCTGTTTGGTATCCGGATCAGAGCTGGCCAGCATGACCACAAGCGGAAAAATAAATCCCGCGAAAAAAACACTAAAATAGCACAAACTGGATAAGACCTTTCTTGATTCCATAACGTTCATCACCTCTTGTTAATATGTACGATTAGGTGGCTGGAAAGTTTCGTTAATTTTTTTGTAGGAATTGGGGATTCAGCAATTTTTAGAGCGAGTGCTTCGAGAGATTTTTGGCCTTTCCCGCGTACTTGGAACGGAAACCCGCCGGTTATTGAGATATTCCCGCCGGCTTCTGCGATATTCCCGCCAGAATCCCCTCAGTTTCTGCGATAATTTCGGCAGTTTCTGGGAAATTCCAGGCAAATCCGTTCATCAAATTGGCATATAAAAAAGCGACCACCCTAAGTGTTCGCTCTTGTATAGAACTAATTGATTTCTTTATATGTATTCAACCGAAGAAACCAGTGAGCAATTAAATAGAATACAGTTAAAATAAAAAATGAATAGGTAAAAGACCAATCAATTTTTTTGTATAAATCGATCATTGCCAATAACGGCATACCTACATAAGCTCCTAATCCACCAAAAAAAACGGCTTTTACAAATGGATGATAGGTTGGCTTAAATTGCAATAACAGCATTAGAAATACAGGTAAAACAGAAAGTCGATAGGAAAAGTTTAATGTTGCTACAGGTACTACTTTCACTGGATATGCCCATTTGCCAAAACTAACGCCTATCGTATCAAGGATTTCTGATAATACCATAATCAATAAACCAGTGGAAAATATACGAGCTGAGCTCTCACGATTCCGGAATATGCCCCAAATAACCCATGGAACCACTATCATGGCTAACGCTAACCACCATTGCCAAGTGAGAAAAAAAGCATTCATAACTGCTTCAACAATTAAATGATTGGCTTCACTAATTTGTTTTGTAGCAAGATCGATTTGTTTTAATCCTTCTTGATATGTCATTGCTCCCCACCTGTTTCGCATTATTCATTGACTGTTAGTTTTTACAGAATTTCCCCATTTATACAGCTTCGTAATTGTTGTTGAACTAACAAATCCTAATTGTCATAACTAAAGGAGGTCAAGAAGCTACGAGCAAACATGGATCAAAAAGAAAAAGACGTATGCTAATTCATACGTCAATACATGTGTTATTTGTAAATAATACCCTAATGATTCCAGCTCTATGCTTTAATGATGCTTTTATCTTCAATTTGTTGTTGCATTCTTAAACGGTCGCGCTCGAGGATTGGCTTTAGGTACTTTCCGGTATACGAACCCTCTACTTCGGCGACCTTTTCTGGGGTACCGCTGGCGATGATGGTACCTCCTTTGTCCCCTCCTTCCGGACCGAGGTCGATAATGTGGTCTACCCCTTTGATGACATCGAGATTATGTTCGATGACCAGTACGGTATCCCCATTTTCAACCAGACGCTGCAAGACAACGAGCAATCTCGAAATATCGTCAACGTGAAGTCCGGTTGTCGGCTCATCCAAAATGTAGAAGGATTTACCATTGGAACGGCGATGCAGTTCGGATGCGAGCTTCACACGCTGGGCTTCCCCGCCGGACAAGGTTGTGGCCGGCTGGCCAAGTTTGATGTAACCTAGGCCAACATCATAAATCGTTTGCAGCTTGCGGCTGATTTTTGGAATGTTTTCGAAAAATTTCAAGGCATCTTCAACCGTCATGTCGAGTACGTCCGCAATGCTCTTTCCTTTATACTTCACTTCAAGAGTTTCCCGGTTATAACGTTTTCCATGACATACTTCGCACGGAACGTAAACATCCGGCAAGAAGTGCATTTCAATTTTAATAATTCCATCGCCGCGGCAGGCTTCACAGCGGCCGCCTTTTACATTGAAACTGAAACGGCCCTTTTTATAACCGCGCACCTTTGCTTCATTCGTGGAGGAATAAACATCACGAACATCGTCAAATACCCCTGTATAGGTGGCCGGGTTGGAGCGTGGTGTCCTTCCGATCGGTGATTGATCGATATCGATGACTTTTTCAAGATAGTCTACTCCGGTTATACTCTTAAATTTTCCTGGTTTTGTTTTAGCTCTGTTCAGTTTTTGCGCCAGGGTTTTATGGAGAATTTCATTGATGAGCGTACTTTTTCCTGATCCAGAGACACCGGTAACAGCGACAAACATGCCTAGTGGCACTTTTACCGATACATTTTTTAAATTATTTTCTTCCGCACCCTTAATTTCAATAAAGCGGCCGTCTGATTTTCGTCTTTCTAATGGAAGAGGAATGAATTTCTTTCCTGATAAATATTGCCCGGTCAATGAGTTCGGGTCAGCCATAACCTCTGAAGGTGTTCCAGCGGAAACAACTTCTCCGCCATGCACACCCGCACCAGGACCAATATCAATCAAATAATCTGCAGCCAGCATCGTGTCTTCATCATGTTCGACGACAATTAGTGTATTGCCGATATCACGCATATTTTGCAGGGTGCCGATTAAGCGATCATTATCACGCTGGTGAAGTCCGATGGACGGTTCATCAAGAATATAGAGAACTCCGGTTAGTCTGGAGCCAATCTGGGTCGCTAAACGAATACGCTGCGCTTCTCCCCCTGAGAGCGTTCCGGCCATGCGGCTCAAAGTTAAGTAATCAAGGCCGACATTGACAAGAAAGCCGAGCCGTTCATTGATTTCCTGTAAAATCAATCTGGCAATCTGCCTTTCTTTTTCGGAAAGCTGGAGGTTCGCAAAGAACTGCTGCGCTTCTTCAATTGAAAAATCAGTCACATGAGCGATATGGTACCCATTAATGAGAACAGCTAACGTTTCTTTCTTTAAGCGGAATCCTTTACAGGTTGGGCATGGCTGTTGAGCCATGTATTTTTCCATTTGCTCACGAATGAAATCGGAGCTGGTTTCCTTAAATCGACGCTCCACATTACGGAGGACACCTTCAAATTCGATATACCCTTCACGAATTTGCCCAAAATCGTTCTCATAACGGAAATAGATTTTGTCATTGCCGGAACCATAAAGAATTTTATCCATCTGGTTCTCTGGAATGTCTTTGACTGGAATATTCATGTCAATTCCGTAATGATTACAAACTGCTTCAAGCAGTTGTGGATAGTACTGTGAGCTAGTCGGCTCCCATGGGGCAATTGCATGCTGCTTAAGGGTTAGTTCCTTGTTAGGGATGATTAAGTCAATATCGACTTCTTGCTTGGAGCCTAAACCATCGCATTCAGGACAAGCACCAAACGGGCTATTAAAAGAAAACATCCTTGGCTCTAATTCCCCGATTGAAAAACCGCAGAGAGGACAGGCATGGTTTTCACTGAACATTAGCTCCTCCCCGTCAACTACATCGACAATGACTTTTCCCTCACCAAGACTTAAGGCCGTTTCCAATGAATCGGCCAAACGAGCAGAAACCCCATCCTTAACGACAATCCGGTCGACAACAACTTCAATTGAGTGCTTTTTATTTTTATCCAGAACAATCTCGTCACTAAGATCTAGCATTTCTCCATCCACACGAACACGGACAAATCCTTGCTTTTTAATATCTTCAAATACTTTCACATGCATTCCTTTGCGTCCGGAAACAACAGGTGCGAGTATTTGCATTTTTGTCCGTTCCGGGTATTCCAGAATCCGATCGACCATTTGCTCAATCGTTTGCGAGGAGATCTCGATACCATGATTAGGACAGGTGGGATGGCCGACTCTGGCAAATAATAGACGTAAATAATCATAGATTTCCGTTACCGTTCCCACGGTTGAACGTGGATTGCGGCTGGTGGTTTTTTGATCAATGGAAATGGCAGGACTCAACCCTTCAATGGTATCGACATCCGGTTTATCCATTTGTCCCAAGAATTGACGGGCATATGCGGAGAGTGACTCAACATAGCGTCGCTGTCCTTCCGCGTAAATCGTATCGAAGGCGAGCGAAGACTTTCCAGATCCCGAAAGCCCGGTCAGCACGACAAGTTTATCTCTTGGAATGGTGATATCTATATTTTTCAAATTATGTGCTCTTGCACCTTTTACAATCAATTTATCCATTACCATGATTCTAGTTATCCTTCCGCTTTCAATTCAAATAAAAGGTCGCGAAGCTCCGCAGCGCGTTCAAAGTCAAGCGCTTTGGCGGCGGCCTTCATTTCTTTTTCCATATCGGCAATCAACTTTTCCCGTTCCTTTTTGTTCATCTTGCCAAACGATGCAGCTGGTTTGTATTCCTCTTGCTCCTCGGCAGCATGAGTGGCACGGATGACATCGCGGATATCCTTTTGGATTGTTTTCGGGGTGATGCCGTGTTTTAAATTGTATTCTTCTTGGATGGAACGACGACGCTTGGTTTCACTGATTGCCAGCTCCATTGAATTTGTCATGCGATCCGCATACATGATCACGTGTCCATTGGCGTTACGTGCGGCACGGCCGATTGTCTGAATCAACGAACGTTCTGAACGGAGGAAGCCTTCCTTATCAGCATCCAATATTGCCACAAGCGATACTTCCGGAATATCGATCCCTTCCCGAAGGAGGTTAATTCCGACTAGAACATCATATTTGCCAAGACGCAGCTCGCGGATAATTTCAATCCGTTCCAATGTTTTCACCTCAGAATGAAGGTATTGCACCTTAATTCCGATTTCCTTTAGATAATCCGTCAGGTCCTCTGACATTTTTTTCGTAAGGGTGGTGATTAGAACCCGTTCATTTTTCTTGACCCGATCCTGGATTTCACCAATCAGATCATCAATTTGGCCTTGAATCGGCCGGACATCGATGGTTGGGTCAAGTAGGCCAGTTGGGCGGATGATTTGTTCCACCATCTCTGGGGTATGTTCTTGCTCATATGGTCCCGGCGTAGCCGAAACATAAATAATATTGTTTATATGCTTTTCGAACTCATCAAAGGTAAGCGGCCTGTTATCAAGCGCTGAAGGCAAACGGAATCCATGCTCCACGAGGACTTCCTTTCGGGCTTTATCCCCGTTGAACATCCCCCTAACCTGAGGCAGGGTTACGTGCGACTCATCAATCACCAATAAGAAGTCTTCTGGAAAATAATCCAATAATGTGTATGGTGTTGATCCAGCAGGACGCAATGTCAGGTGCCGCGAGTAATTTTCAATTCCGGAGCAGAAGCCCATTTCCCGCATCATTTCCAAATCATAACGAGTCCGCTGTTCGAGACGCTGGGCTTCAAGCAATTTATTATTTTCTCTTAAAACTGTAAGGCGTTCTTCAAGCTCTTTTTCAATATTTTCAATCGCCACACGCAGCTTTTCTTCCCGGGTGACGAAGTGAGACGCCGGGAAAATCGCCACGTGTTCGCGCTCACCAATAATTTCACCGGTGAGGGCGTCAACTTCACGAATTCGATCTATTTCATCTCCGAATAATTCCACTCGAATACAGTGTTCATCACGGGAAACCGGGAAAATCTCGACAACGTCACCACGGACGCGGAAAGTCCCCCGTTTAAAGTCGATATCATTGCGTTCATATTGGATATCAACGAGGCGATGCAGCAGCTCGTTCCTTTCCATTTCCATTCCGGTCCTTAATGACACAACCATTTCCCGATATTCTTCTGGGGAACCCAGGCCATAAATACACGAAACACTGGCAATAATGACGACATCTTTCCGTTCAAACAGGGAAGATGTTGCTGAGTGCCGTAATTTATCAATCTCGTCGTTGATGCTGGCATCTTTTTCAATAAAGGTATCCGTTTGGGGAACATAGGCCTCCGGCTGATAGTAGTCATAGTAACTGACAAAGTACTCTACCGCGTTGTTGGGGAAGAAATCCTTAAACTCGCTGTAGAGCTGGCCTGCTAGTGTTTTATTATGGGCGATGACAAGTGTCGGTTTGTTTACTTCTTTAATAACATTGGAGATCGTGAATGTTTTTCCTGTACCGGTGGCGCCAAGCAGGGTTTGGTGCTGCTTGTTGTTGCGGATGCCTTCGACTAATTGTTTGATGGCCTCCGGCTGATCCCCCTGAGGCGAATACTTTGAGACTAATTCAAATTGGTCCTTCACGAACAGGTTCCTCCCGTTTTTCATCTCTATAGTTACTGTTTTTGAATCTCCGTTTTCAATATTATCATTCTACCACATTCACCCAAAAACAAACCAACAATATGCGAACTAATATTCGTTTTTTTAAAAAAATAGGCTGTGTTAAGAACAGTTTTGATTTTTTTACACTCTGTTGATTGGAG
>NZ_JBALNY010000054.1:17000-65364 GCF_036962145.1 Bacillus sp. JJ1764
AAATCAACAGACAAGTTTAACAGAGCATAAAAATAAAAAGCCTGCCACATGACGGGCAGACTATGATTCGTTTTTTCTCGCTGTTTTTGGTTTCAATTTTGACGCAAGCCAGAAACCGGCTGTTAGTGAAAAAGCATCAATGACGATAAGGACTAATGTATTTGTATAACCTTTATAGGCAGATCCTGCGATTAGGGCGACAGTCAAGATCAGGCCGATCATCCGATTGTAAGTGACCCGTGTGAACAGGAGAACTAATAACCCCGGCAAAATCAACGCCGATAAATATTCAATTACAATCAAAGGGTACACCTCATTTATTCTTGTTCTGTTAATTAATTCTAGAAATTAATCCAGAAAAATGCAACAAAAATAAATCCGGTTTGCATAGTACATCTTGATCTATTTCAAATCATTATAAATCTTGGATGCCAAAACCTTATTAGGATCTTGACTCAGCTCCCACATTACTGCGCCACCTAAGCCCATCGATTTGATAAAGGAAGTTTTATAGCCGATTGATTCCAGGTCATCATAGCTGACGAACTGTGAGCCATTAAATAGCCACGGCACTTTTGAATCGGTCTCCCAATAACGCATGAACCCATTTTTGTTAAGATAATTCGCCTCTATATTGGCGTAACTAATGGAAGACCCTCCACCTGAATAAGATTGGTATAAACCGTTATTGAAATTTGTTACCTGATTAAAGATTCTTCCGTATAGCGGCATGCCCATGACTATTTTATTGGCAGGCACACCGTTATTGATATAAAGTTGCACTGCATCCTGAACACTCCACTCGCCGGTAAATTTTGATTCAGGATCTCGGTACAACGGAGCATTCATACCGGTTAAGGTGTCCCATTCACCATGAAAATCATAGGTCATCAGATTCATATAATCGACATATTGCTGAAGTAAATTCAGCTCTGTATTTGCTGCAAAGCTCCTGCCTGCTCCTCCGGCGATCGTTACAATATATTTTTTCCCATCCACAGCGCTTTGGGCATCAAAGGTTTCTCTGATTTTCTTTATCAAAAGCGTAAAATTCTGTTTGTCCTCGGGGCGGTTCACATTGTCTGGTTCTCCCCCGGCAACCGGATACTCCCAGTCTATATCCACTCCATCAAAACCGTATTTTCTGATAAAGTCCAGACAACTTTGCGCAAAAATTGTTCTGGATTGGTCGGTCAAAGCTACATCCGAGAATTTTTCTGACCAAGTCCAGCCGCCAACAGAAATTAAAGTTTTTAAATTTGGATAGGACTGCTTCAATTTGGTTAATTGATAGAAGTTTCCTTTATAAGGCTGTGTGGTTGTATCTCCTGAAAATGGCTTTTCTATATCTGCCCATGAGTCCCCCAAAGCTATTTTTCCATCCGTAGAAATGTTAGCGAAGGCATAGTTTAAGTATGTTATTTGGGTTGCATCAATGTTTGCCACTTGAAAATTGGAATATGTTGACCAGCTTGTGTAATATCCAACCATCTTGTAGGCGCTCTGTACCGCACTTACGGTATTTTTTACAATGACAGTCCTTGAAACCTGTGCTATATGATTGGCAGTATCGTAAACTACGGCCTTTAATATTTGTTCTCCATCCGACACCCAGGGATTCGTGGCCCAACTTACACTATAGGGTGCGGAAGTCAGGGATTTGATTAAATAGCCGCCATTGCTGCTATAAAACTCCACCTTGCTAATTCCTTTATCATCGCTTGCACTGACTGATAAGGTAACGGTCCCACTAACGGTTTTTCCATCACTGGCAATCGGTGAAACCTGGATATTGCCAACCTGCGGCGCCAGATCCGTCACCACTTTGGAAGTGGTTACCTTTATAGTATTACTTGAAGAAGATATATTTCCACTTGCATCCCGTGCCTTAACAAAATAGCTGTAAGTGGTATTGGCCGTTAAATTATTAACCGTATATTGCGTGGATGTAGTCTTCCCTATTACTTTATTATTCTGGAAAACATCGTACCCAGTAACCCCCACATTGTCAGTCGAGCTCGTCCATGCCAAAGAAACACTTGAACTTGTGATCCCGGTTGTACGAAGATTTGTCGGTGCTGTTGGTGCTTTTCGATCTGACGTGGCTGCTTCCGTCACACTATATGTGGTGAAGTAGCTAACCAGCAAGAAAATAATAAAGAAGAACCTAAAGCCGTTATGCTTTTTCAAATGGTGGACATGTGGCTTCATCCCTTTAACCTGCCTCTCCTATTAAAATATTATGATAATTCTATTTTAATTGATGGTATGGCAGGGATATAGTGGTAAATACTAGTATTATCGGCATGATTCGTTTTGAGGACATAAAGCATTCATAGTCTCTTATTGCAATGTCTCTTTATTCATTTTAAAGTAGAGTTATAGTAAGGATATCGGGGGAGTAAAACCTATGCAAAGCAAGTTGAGTATTGGAGAAATGTCAAAGCTTAGACGCATAACCATCCATACATTACGGCATTACGATAAAATCGGCTTGTTGAAACCGAATTATATTGACCCCCATTCCGGCTATCGCTATTACTCCATTGAACAGTATGAAGTGCTCGGAACAATCAAGGAATTAAGGAATATTGGTTTTTCCCTAGAGGAAATTAAGCTATTTCTAACGAATCGGAACGTCGATCAATCGATTCAATTTCTACAGAAATCCATGAGCGATATTCAGAAAAAAATCAGGGAATTGCAAGATATTCATCATATTTTGAATACCCGATTAACCAATATTGAACAGTTTAAAAACAGCTATAAAGACACAGATATTGTCATTAAATACTTTGAAGAACGTGAATATATTCAGCTAGAAAAGCCAGTGGGTTGGAACGATTATGAAAGCCTCTATTTTGGATTTCTTGAGCTTGAAAATATGATTGAAGGAGCCATTCCAGTACTGGCCAGTAATAAATTTGGCGACATTATAAAAAAAGAGTACTTTGATGAATTTCGACAAACATCAGATATTCCCGATCAGCTTAGTTCCTATCAATCTCAATTATTCATATTGATTCAGGATGAAAATTCGCCGTACTCCACTCAAAAACTAGAAAAAGGATTATATATTTGTTCCTACCATACGGGCCTCGTATGGGAAAAAATGCTGATTCAGCTCAAAAAACTATTGGATTATTGTGATAAATATGGCTATGTTATTACCGGTAACGCCGTTCGAATTATGCAGGTTGATGTTTCTTTAACAGACCAATATGATGAAGCATATTATGAAATCCAGATTCCCATTCAAAAGAAAATCGTTTAGAAAACAGGCTACGGAATGTTCACCATTTCGTAGCTTTTTATGTTTTGAAACCGTTTACTCTAGCCTTACGCGAGACTTTATAATGACTCCTGTAAGTGACAAAAATATAGGGGGCATTATGATGGAAAGTATTCAAAGAAAACGGTGGCCACATTTTTTGATTGCTATTCTTGTACTGCTGTTACCATTGTTAAATGGCTGTACAAAAGATCAAGAAGTCTCAAAAAAGGCAACAACCCAATCGGATGAAGCAGCTACCCTGGTTCTGAAGAACGGTATGATCTACACAATGGAAGATCATCAGCCTACAGCTGAAGCCGTTGCCGCAAAGGATGGAAAGATTGTCTTTGTCGGCAGCACCAAAGAGGTAGAAAAGTATGTGGGAAAAAACACTAAAGTCATTGATTTAAAAGGAAAAATGGTTTCTCCAGGATTTATGGATGGTCACACACATATCCCGGGTTTATGGCTTACAAAACTATTCGAAGTAGATCTTTCAAATCTGAATAGTCATGAGGAATACATTAAAGCCGTCTCTGACTATAGGAAGAAGAATCCAAATGTTAACATTATTACAGGGCTAGGCTGGGTAAATGGCCCATATGAACAAAAAGATGGGACAAATCCCGGCCCGACGAAAGAGGATTTAGATGCGGTTGTTTCCGACATTCCTGTCATTCTCCTTTCTATTGACCATCATTCAGTTTGGGCAAACTCCAAGGCACTTGAAATGGCCAAGATAACCAAAGATTCCAAGGCTCCTAAAGGTGGCATGATTGAACATAATGCTGATGGCTCCCCTCGAGGTGTTTTACGTGAGGGCGCAATGGATTTAGTTGCAGACGTTCAGGCATTATTTAAACCTACCAAAGAGCAATATAAGGAAGCAATTTTAAAATATCAAGAGGAAATGCATAGTTTTGGGATGACTGGCATTATGACTTTTGAGGATAAAGAACATCTGATCGATATCTTGGGAGAGCTGGAACAAGAAGGGAAGTTGACCATGAGAGTTGCCGGGGCCTATTTTATTTACCCTGACAGCACTCCGGATGAAGCTGTTCAAAAAGTGAAGGCCGCCTCTCAAAAATATCATTCTGATTGGCTGCGAGCTAATACCATTAAATTATATGCAGATGGTGTGACAGAAGGAAAAACAGCACTATTCATTCAACCATACACAGAGAAAGCTGGAATGGGGCATAATCACCATGGAGAAATGCCTTGGGAAGTGAATGACTTCAATAAAATGGTTGCAGCAGTGGATAAAGCAGGAATTCAATTGCATATTCACGCAATCGGGGACGGAGCTGTTAACGCTGGACTAAACGCGATTGAAAATGCTGTTAAAACGAATGGGGAACGTGATTCACGCCATATCATTACCCATATTTCTTCCATTCAAGACAATGATATTCCGAGAATGAAAGCATTAAAAGTTATTGCCGCATTACAACCATTCTGGTTTTATAAGGACCAATACTACGGGTTGGAAAAAGCTATGGTCGGTGAAGATCGTGCGTTGGCGATGTACCCAGCAAGAAAAATTTGGGATGCCGGAGTGACGATATCCGGAAGCAGCGACTACCCGCCAACTCCTGACTACCGTCCGCTCAATTCAATCGAAACGGGTGTGACAAGAAACAGCCCATATCCGGAGGAGCAGGATCAGGACATGGTACGTAATGCATCTCAAGCTCTTACCGTTCAAGAAATGCTGCAGGCAGTTACAAAGAATGTGGCTTATCAAATGTTCCGTGAAAATGACCTGGGCACATTGAAGGTTGGAAAGAAAGCCGACATGGTTGTCCTTGGCCAGGATATTACTAAAATCAAGCCTAAGGATATCTCGGAAACACCTGTATACTATACAATCGTGGATGGAAAGATCGTATATAAAAAATAATTAATTTTTGGACCACCTGGCAATTATGTTAGCGGTCCAATTCAGGAGAAAACCAGTCTACGAAATGTTCACCATTTCGTAGATTTTTTCGTTTCGAGACTGTTTACTCTGGTGTTATACCAGACTTTATAATAATTCCTGCAAGCCACTAAATCTTTAGGGGGTTAAAATGATGATTAGTTTTCTAAGAAACCAGAAGTTATTAGTTTGGTTGGGCATTATAGTTCTGTTGCTTCCATTGCTAAATGGTTGTGCCAAGGAAAAAGAAGCCTCCCCAAAAAAACAAGCAGGAGGATCGGATGAATTAGCTACTCTTGTTTTAAAGAATGGTATTGTACACACGATGGAAGATGACCAGCCGACAGCGGAAGCAATTGCTGCCAAGGATGGAAAGATTATCTTTGTCGGCAGTACCAAAGATGTAGAAAACTATGTTGGAAAGGGTACCAAAGTCATTGATTTAAAAGGAAAGATGGTCTCACCAGGGTTGATGGACGGACATACCCATATCCCTGGTCTTTGGACAACCAAGTTGTTTGAAGTGGATCTGTCAGGCCTCAAAACTCATGAGGAATACGTGAAGGCGGTTGCTGACTTCCGAAAGAAACATCCTGATGTAAAAATTATTACAGGTACAGGCTGGAAAAACGGTCCCTATAAACAAGCAGATGGAACGAATCCTGGGCCCAAAAAGGAAGATTTGGACGCAATTGTTTCTGACATACCCGTCATTCTTTATTCTATCGATAATCACTCCGTATGGGTAAATTCCAAGACACTGGAAATGTCCAAAATTACCAAAGACACCCAGGCACCGAAAGGCGGTATGATTGAACACAACTCTGACGGCTCACCACGAGGTGTTCTGCGTGAAGGCGCAAGCAATTTGGTCGATCAAGTGCAAGCCTTATTTACGTTAACAAAAGATCAATATAAAGAAGCTATTTTGAAATATCAAGAGGAAATGCATAGCTTTGGAATGACTGGGATCATGACCTTTCAAAGAACTGACGACAAAATGATAGATATACTTGGAGAATTAGAAAAAGAAGGCAAGCTGTCGATGCGTGTCTCTGGCACCTATTTTATCGACCCGGGCAGCAATCCGGAAGCTGAAGTGGAAAAAATGAAAAAGGCACAGCAAAAGTACCACTCGAATTGGCTTCAGGTACATACTGTTAAACTATTTGCCGATGGAGTGACCGAAGGCAAAACTGCACTCTTCCTCGAACCATACACTGAAGGTGCTGGAATGGGCCGTGACTTCCATGGGGATTCAGTTTGGAAGATAGATCAATTTAATCAAATGGTATCTGCCATGGACAAAGCTGGAATCCAGGTTCATATTCATGCGATTGGTGACGGAGCGGTTAATATGAGTCTAAATGCCATTGAGAGCGCTGTTAAAGCAAATGGAGAACGTGATGCTCGTCATACGATTACCCATATTTCAGCAATCAAAGACAGCGACATCGCTCGAATGAAAGCTTTGAAAGTCATTGCTTCCTTACAACCATTCTGGTTCTATAAGGATCAATATTATCAATTGGAAAGTGCCATGATTGGCGAAGATCGCGCACTAGCCATGTACCCAGCCAGAAAGATTTGGGACGAGGGTGTGCTGATTTCCGGAAGCAGCGACTACCCACCAACTCCTGACTACCGTCCACTCAATTCAATCGAAACGGGTGTGACTAGAAACAGCCCATATCCGGAAGAACAGGATCAAGACATGGTACGTAATGCATCTCAAGCACTTACCGTTCAAGAAATGCTGCAGGCTGTCACAAAAAATGTTGCTTATCAGATTTTCCGTGAAAATGATCTGGGAACATTGAAAGTTGGCAAGAAAGCCGATATGGTCGTCCTTGATCAGGATATTACCAAAATCAATCCTAAGGATATTTCCGAAACACCTGTGGACTATACAATCGTTGATGGAAAGATCGTATATAAAAAGTAATTTATTTTAAGACCGCCGAACTATCTGTAAGCGGTCTTATTTTTTTATGAAAACGGTTTACTCTGGTGTTGGACAAGACCTTATAATAAGTCCATGCATCCTTGATACTTTCATAATGACCATTACAAGGAGGATTGAATAAATGGAAAAATCAAATTCACCAACACTAAAGCGCTCGCTTACGTTAAAGTATGTCGTCTTTTTCGGATTGGCCTTTATGGCGCCTAAAACGTTTTTCTCCACGTATGGAGTAGCCGTTCATAGCACAAACGGGATGATACCAACCGCTTATGCGATCGCTTTTGTTGTCATGCTTTTTACGGCTTATAGTTATGCACAGTTAGTCAAGGCTTTTCCAAATGCCGGGGCAGCGTATACTTTTACGCAGAAATCGATAAGTCCACATTTCGGATTTATTGTTGGTTGGACGATCATCCTTGACTATATTTTAAGTCCAATGATCAGTTCCCTAATCTTAGGAATTGCTCTGAAAGCCTATTTTCCTTCCATTCCAATGTTTGTATGGATCATATTATTCATAGTCACCGTTACAAGCGTCAACATCCTTGGCATAAAATTGGCAGCTAAACTAAATACTTACATGCTTCTTCTGCAAATTTTATTGTTTGCCATTTTCTTTATTTTGTCCATTAAAGGACTTCTTGCAGGAAAAGGGGCTGGAACATTAATGTCCATTGCTCCATTCTATGATACAAAAGTGAATATGCCTGCTCTTTTATCGGTAGTACCCATTCTTTGTTTTAGCTTTTTAGGCTTTGATGCTGTATCAACCCTATCCGAAGAAACGAAAGATCCTACCCGAACACTGCCAAAAGCCATTTATTTGATTATGGTGATTGGAGGTTTCTTATTTATAGCAGGTTCTTACTTTGCTCAACTCGTTTTTCCAGAATTTCAGTCTTTCAAAAATCCTGAATCTGCCTATTTAGAGATTGCAGTCTATATTGGCGGAAAAGCCTTCATGAGTTTTTTTATAGCTGTGGGACTGACCTCCACCTTTGCCTCAGCCGTAGCATCCGGAACGAGTGCCTCCCGGATTTTATATGCCATGGGAAGGGAAAATGTCCTGCCAAAAAAAGTCTTTGGTTATTTATCACCAAAGTTCAGCACACCTGTATTTAATATTTTAATAGTAGGAATAGTTTCGTTAAGTGCCCTATTTCTAAGTTTAACAGCAGCCGTATCACTCATTAGTTTTGGGGCGTTGTTCGCTTATTTCTTTGTCAATCTTTCGGTCACAGCCCATTATTTTTTCAGAGAGAAAAAGAGGTCAATAAAGGGAACAATTCAATATTTCATCATTCCACTTATCGGTGCAGGACTCATTGGTATATTTTTTATCGAGTTGGATATCCACTCACTCATACTCGGAGGAACTTGGTTGATCGTGGGATTTATCTACCTATTAAACTTAACAAAAATGTTCAGGCAGCCGCCGCCTGAGCTTGGTCTTGATGAAGCTTCATAAAAAAGGACTGGTCCATTGTAGGTAAAGAATGGATTGAATATTACGGATAAAAAGCCGTTCCTCAATTGAAGAACGGCTTTACTATCTTTCAGTCTCATGATTTTGCAGAAAAAAACGCATCCCTGATTTCGTCAAACTGAATTTCCCCAGTCGAGTGATAAAGCAGATCGGCCAGCACAAGTCTTTCCGCATTCCCAATGCCCACCGCAAACATCCCAGCAGCTTTGATGGCAGTGATTCCTGCTGCGGCATCCTCTATACCGATACAGTCAACCGGCTCAACGCTCAACTGTTCAGCCGCCCGCAAAAAAATCTCCGGATCCGGTTTCCCTTTTTGAATCAAAGCCGCATCAACGATGACGTCAAACTCTCCAGCTAGTTCCAAACGGCTGATAACAGTAAAGGCATTTTTGCTGACTGAAGCCAACCCCATCTTAATTCCATTCTGCTTAAGGTCAAAGATGAATTCCTTAATTCCCGGAAGAATATCTTGTGGTGTGATCGTTTCTATCAGTCTCCGGTAATAGTCATTTTTTCGATCGGCAAGCAATGTCTTTTCATCCGTGGTGAAATCATTCTGTTTCCCGCCTAGAACTAGAATTTTCTCAAGAGATTCCATCCGTGAAATCCCCTTCAGTTCCTCATTAAATCCTTTTGTAAAGGGTATTCCTAATTCCTTGCTGAGCGCCTCCCAGGCACGGTAATGATACTCAGCCGTATCGGTAATTACTCCATCCAAATCAAAGATTACTGCCTTCAATTGTGGAACCATCAATCCAGCCTCCCCATTTACATTTTCGTGTCTTCACACATGCTACGCTTTTCCTAAAAAGAAAAGGCTGTCCCAAAATGAAAGGGGACCAACCTTTTAGAGCAACCTGGTTGTCAAATTATTATCGAGGTTTCTTTTTCCAGCAAATACGGCTGATTGTATACAGTCAGAGATAAACCATCACCCTCCAATAGGTGAATAATCGTTTGCTCTGCTAATCTCTCAATCTGAATTTTGCGTCCCTGATATCGAATAGAGAAACGGTATCCGGACCATTTGTCAGGGATGATCGGAGACAAGGACAATCCTCTTTCATTTATCCTTAGGCCGGCAAAGCCAAAAACGATTGCCAGCCATGTCCCGCCCATGTTGGCCATATGCAGACCGTCCTTTGTATTGCCATGTGTATCTTCCAAATCCAATCGTGCCGTTTCGTTAAAATACTGGTAGGCCTTTTCGCCATTACCGAGTTTGGACGCCATAATACTAAAGATGCAGGTTGATAGGGACGAATCATGAGTGGTAATGTTTTCGTAGTAATGAAATGAATTTCGAATCGTTTCGACACTCTGCTCATCCTCCAACAAAAAGTGCGCCAGCACCGTATCCGCCTGTTTACAAACCTGATAGCGGTAAATGGTCAGTGGATGATAATGCAAAAGCAGCGGAAAATCTTCCTTTGGTGTGCCCGCTAAATCCCAAACAGCCTTTTGCAAGAATGTATCATCCTGAGGGTTGATCATTAGGGTTTCATCATACGGCAAATACATCGAATCGGCCGCTTTTTGCCAAGCTTCCATTTCCTCAGTTTTCAACCCAATTTTCCGAGATAAAGCTGATAGAGCTTCCTGATCCTGTGTTTCAAGTAATCGGAAGAACTTGGCCGCCCAAAGCAAATTATGTTTGGCCATGGCATTGGTGTAATAGTTATTGTTGACGATACACGTATATTCATCGGGGCCTGTAATGGCATCAATTTTAAAAGAGCTGCCGGAAAAATGACCAGTTTCCAGCCACAGCCTTGCTGTTTCAAACAGCACCTCTGCCCCGAAGTCCCTCATAAAGGCCAAGTCATTGGTGACAAGGTAATATTGAATAAAGCTATAGGCAATATCCGCGCTAATATGGTACTGCGCCGACCCAGACGGAAAATACGAAGAACATTCAGTGCCTGAAATCGTTCGCCATGGATATAATGCTCCTTTCCGATGTCCCATTTCTTTTGCATGATCTCTCGCCTGATCCAAAATGGAATATCGGTATAACAGTAGACTTTTCGCCATTTCTGGATGGGTCATTAAAAAGACGGGAAATATGTAGATTTCCGTATCCCAAAAGTAATGGCCCTCGTACCCTTCTCCGGACAATCCTTTAGCCGCAATGTTAGAAAAACGGTCCCGGCCAATCGATTGCAACAGGTGAAATAAATTAAAGCGAATTCCCTCCTGAATGGTGGAATCTCCCGTTATTACAATGTCTGCGTAATTCCAAAACTCTTCTAAATAAGCCGTTTGCCCCTGTAAAAAATGATCAAAGCTTTTTTCGTGCAGTTTTGTTTGCAGTGCAAATGAAGCAGCACGTAGATCTTCCCCGTGCCTCAAAGTATCTGTAAAAATCGCTTTTTTCTCAAACTCCGCTTTCCCTGTGAATTCAAAAATGAATTCCGTTTCGATAGAGGAAGCTTTAGCAAAATCCTTTCTTGAATAAGGGGAAGTCACACTATAAACGGCCGCACAAGCTGTTTTTAAGTGAGTATTGGTTGTTTCACACTCGACAAAGGAGATAGAATCTGATTGCTCTACTCGGGTAACGTTCAGGAGCTTTGCATGACCCGAAGCAACACGCGGATCACTCTTGTCCACATAGTTCTGAACATCGCCATTAATTGTTGAAACAACTCGCACCTGGCCCCTGTAATCAGCTGATTCTATTTCAATTCTTTGGATAAAGACCTCTTTTTCACAAAATGAAACAATTCTTTTAAAGATAAGGTTTATTCTTTTTCCCGAAGGAGAGCACCATTCGATGATTCTTTCTGAAAAACCTTGATCAAGATGGAGATGGCGTTCAAACGAATGGACTTCACCTTCATTAAGGCTGAACCTATCTTCTCCGAAGTAAATGGCAATTGTTTGGGCATCGATGATATTTAAAAGCTTTTGCTGACTTTCCGGAAAGGCATAGAGCTTCTCACCATATGAAATGGGAACAGAATCATGAAAGGCATTGATATAGCTGCCACGAATGGTTTTTTGACCAGGCAGAAGACCTTCTTCAAAATTTCCGCGGACTCCAAGATATCCATTTCCTGTAAAAAGTAAACTCTCATCAACTAATATTTGAGATTCTTCCGTACTGAAAGAACTAATTTTCCAAGACATGCTGTACACCTCTATGCTTTTGTAAGATTACTCTTTTACACCGCCGCTGGTAAGCCCGGAAACAATTTGCCGCTGAAAGAAAAGGACAATAATCAGTGTTGGGACGGTGACGATTGCTGTTGCCGCAGACACTTGGCCCCAAAGGATCTCAAATTGCGTCCGTAAAAATGAAATGGCCACCGGTACTGTGTGATACTCGGCGTTTGGATTTAAGGTGATGGTCAAAAGAAATTCATTCCAGGAGGCGATAAACGTAATGATGGCAGTCGTAAAAACACCGGGTGCTGCCAGTGGAAAGATGATTTTATATAAGGTTTGGAAAGTGGTCGCCCCGTCCATTTTCGCGGATTCTTCAAGAGCTGCCGGAATTTGATTGAAATGGGTGACTAAAATCCAAACCGCCATAGGCAGCGTAATGGTCGAATACGGTAGCACAACTGCATATGAATTCAAGAGTTTGAAATGTAAAAATAAATTATAAACAGGACCGGTAATAATCATTTGCGGGAACATCGATACTGCAAGGATCAAGCCCAGTAGAATGTTTTTCCCTTTAAATTGGAACCGGGATATGGCATAGGCTGAAAAGGTAGCGACCACTATGATATAAACGGTGGTGGTTGTCGCCACAATCAGGCTATTTTTAATCGAGTTTAAAATGTTTTTTTCAAATAAAATCGTTATATAGTTTTGGATGGTCGGATGTTCGGGGACGACACGGAATGCCCCTGTTCCAAATATTTCACCTGATGTTTTAAAGGAGGTGATAAAGACCCAGAAAAATGGGAATACCATCGCAAACAAATACAGGACTACAATGATCCCAAAGGTAATCCATAGCTTTCTTTTCGATGCCTGCATATGAGCCCCTCCTTAATTTCTCTCCATTAGGTTAGCACCCAGAAATTTTACAAAAATGATAGCAATAATTGCGACACAAACAAACATAAGCATCACAATAACGGAACCATAGCCGAAATTGGTCTGCCCGAACATAACCTTGTAGGCATAAATGGACATGGTTTCGGTTTCGCCGCCGGGACCTCCCCCTGTTAATACATAAATAAGGTCAAATACCCGGAAGGCATCCAAAGTCCGGAATAACAAGGCGACAAGGATGGATGGTTTCAACAAAGGCAGGGTCACTTTAAAAAATGCTTGAATTTTGGTGGCCCCATCGATCGATGATGCTTCATATAAATCCTTTGAAATATTCTGCAATCCAGCTAAAAGTAATAATGCCATGTAAGGCGTTGTTTTCCATACATCGGCCAAAATAGTCGAAATCATCGCACCCGTTCCGCTCAAGAGCAAATCTTGGGATTTATCTACGAGACCAATCATTTCAAAAAAATGAGCGATTATCCCACTGCTTCCATTAAAAAGATAGCTCCACATCAATGCCGCAACGGCGGTCGGGATGGCCCAGGGAATTAAGGAGGTAGTCCGAATCAGACCTTGGCCAAAAATGGTTTTATTCAATATGAGTGCAAGACCAAGTCCAAGCACGAGTTCAATAAACACGGATACAATCGTAAATAGGGCGGTATTCCTTAATGCAATGCCAATCCGCTCATCGCTTAAAACGTGTTTATAGCCTTTTAAGCCTATGAAATTGGATGGAATGATACTATTTTGCAAGTCGTCTACCAACGGAGGCAGATCATCCTTGTGGATCAGCGTATACTTCTGATTAAGGGAGGTTATTAAGGACTTTGCATGCTTGTGCAATCGTTCAATCTTCGTCCTTTCCTGCTTACTAATCTTGATGACACCCTTTTGGTTTTTATATTTATGGTCGGCAGTGGACAGTTCTTTCGTTATGTCGGCAACCCGGTCTTGATCCTGTGCATCCTTAATGTTCGGCAGGTCTTCTTCCAGGAACATCGCAATATACATTTGTGTTTCATTGAATAGGGAAGCATTAAATCTTTCACTAAGGTACAATCCGGACTTTTGCTGGTCGTTCAGGCGATAATCAAAAAAGGTATAGGTGAATGACTGCAAAACCGGCCAAACAGAGAAAATTCCAATGAGCAATAGTGTAGGAACGATAAACAGCCATTCCTTGAAACCCATTTTCCGCATTGTTTCACCTCTTTACAGTTACATATTCTGATAGAAAAGGGAGGCCTTCCATAAGTCAGCCTCCCCTATTATTCAAGTTAGATTGGATCGTTTATTGTCCTTTAGAAGCGTCTTCAATTGCCTTAACCGCTTCATCAAGACCTGTTCCGGAGCTTAAATATTTATGTGCGGAAACTTGAATGGTGTCTGAAGTCTTTGAGTATTCAGGTGAAACCGGTCTTGCAATCGTTGCAGATAATGCTTTTTGGAAGCCTGGATAGCTTAACATGACATTGGCATTTTTAACGTCTTCATCGTTGAGCAGTGAGTTAAAGCCAGGCAAATATCCGCCTTCTGTAGACATGATTTTTTGCCCTTCTTTACCTGCAGTAAATTTGACGAATTCCCATGCACCGTCAAGGTGTTTCGAATTTTTATTCATTCCAAGCAGCCAGCCACCTACTGATCCACCATTAGGAAGCGGAGCAATACCAACTTGGTCAACGGTTACAGTTACACCGTCCTCTTTTCCTTTAATTCGCCCAAAGGCATATGGCCAGTTGCGGGCAAATACTGCATTGCCTTGTTCAAAGTTGGTATGAGTTTCTCCTTCCATGAAGTTAAGGAGATCCTTCGGTTCGAAAGGTGCTTGTGTGAATTTATACATCGTTTCAAGTCCGCCTTTAACATCCTGGTACGATTTGGAGAACTCGGTAACGTTTACGGTCAACCCTTCATATTGCTTAGATTGATAGACAAAGCCGTATTTGGTATTGTTTTTGCCAGTATAGGTTTTCGCCATGTTATATAAGTCATCGTAAGTATAGTTGCCACTTTCCAGTTTGGCGGCATCTTCTTGACTGACAATGTCCTTACGGAAATAAAGTAATCCAAGATCCGGGAAGAATGGAAGTGTGTATTGTTTGCCTTTATAATTTCCGGATGTCATCGATCCTGAGTTAAAATCCGTCTTTTTGAGACCTTCTTTGTTCATTTGTATATCAATTGGATCCAAATATCCGGCACCGGCAAATTCTCCTGCCCAAACAACGTCCATTGAAATAACATCATAATCGGAGGAACCGCTTGATAATGAATTCAGAAGCTGGTCATGCATTTGTGCGGAGTCGTTTGTCATTTGCGTCCATTCCACTTTGTACTTGTCCTGCTTTTGATTGAACGCCTTAATTAATTTCTTGGTAGCAGGTGTGTTGTCTGCCTGAGCCGCAAATTTTAAAACAATGGGACTGGAACTGGATTTTTTGTCATCTGCAGGCTTTGACTTATCACCGCTGGTATTGCTGCTGCACCCTGTAAGTGCAATGCTCGCGGCAAATGAAAACGCTAACATTTTTGTAATCCATTTTCTTTTTGACATTTATTTTTGAGCCCCCTTTTTGGTTTATACTTGAATTTTAACGAGTCAAAAACTACAATTATATTAAAAATATGACATTTATAACAATTTTTTAAGGTGAAAATGGATGCAGATCAATAATCGGAATATTAAGCTCTTTTTCGAAAACCGTGCAAATAATAATCTCAATCTCTACTATCACCCCTCTTTTGCTTTGGAACAGCAATTAATGGACTCAATAATCCGTTGTGACCAAAACGGAGCAAAGGAAGTATTGGACCAGATTAATAGTTTGGATCGAGCGACACTGGCTTCTGACCCCATCCGCTCTTTAAAAAATTCTCTTATTTGCTCCTGCACCTTATTTACCCGTGCCGCCATCCATGGAGGTGTAATGCCAGAGGACGCTTTTAACTTAAGCGATGTGATGATTCGGCAAATTGAAAAGAAGGAAACCATTCGTGATTTAACAGACCTAGAGTATGAAATGGTAACTTGCTTTATTGAAACATTAAAAGCGACTGAAAAATTGGAATATAATCCATTGGTTAATAAAGCCATTACTTATATTTATCGAGAAATTTCGAACAATAAATTATCCCTTGAAAAAATAGCTGAATTTACCGGAGTCCATCCGGGCTACCTTTCTAAAATCTTTAAAGAATCAGTAGGGATGATTATTCCCGAATTCATCAACCGCAAGAAAATTGAGGATTCCAAATATTTTCTCCTTCATACAAAATCACAGCTAAGCGAGATTGCCCAAATGCTTGGATATTGCAATCAAAGCTATTACACGTTATTATTCAAAAAATACGTTGGGATGACACCCAGACAGTACAAAGACAGCTTTTTAACAAAAGCGCAAAATTCGGCGAAAAAATAAAAAATGCAAGCCCGGATTGAAGTACATTATTAACAGCACAAAAAAGCAGCCTGGTTCCATTTATTTTTGGAACTAGGCTGCTTTATGTTTTTGAATTAGATTAATTACATGTCCCATGCGGACTAGGACAACCGTTAGCCGCTTTTTCCACTTGGATTGTGCTATGTTCGATATCAAAGTCATCATGCAGAATTTTTTGAGATTGGGCTAGGACCTCGTCATGGATGCCTTCATCATAAATGGTGATATGGCAACTGAGGACCGGGTAGCCTGACGTAATCGTCCAAATATGCAAATCATGGACTTCCTTTACAAAAGGCACTTTTCCTAATGCCGTTTTTACCTGGCTCATATCAATAGTTGTCGGCGCACCCTCCATCAGAATATGGAATGAGTCTTTCGCGACTCGATATCCGCTAATCAGGATTAAGACAGCGACAATCACACTGGCAATCGGATCGGCAATCCCCCAGCCAAAAAACATGATCAACAGCGCGGCAACGATGGCCCCGACAGAACCAAGCATATCACCAAGTACATGTAGGAAGGCACTGCGAACATTTAGGTTTTCTTCCTTATCTCCTTGCATTAAAATCCAAGCAGCTATGATATTCACGACCAAGCCGGTCACGGAGATCCAAAGCATACCTTTACTTTGAATCTCCGGAGGGTTGAAAAAGCGACCGATAGCTTCATAAAAAATATAAATGGAAATTATAATCAAGGTCAGCCCATTAAGAGCGGCTGCAATAATTTCAAACCGCTTATAGCCGTAGGTTTTTTCTTGTGAAACCTGCTTTTCTCCGAGTCTAATCGCAAAAAAGCTCAATCCTAAAGCTGCGGCGTCACTTAGCATATGTCCAGCGTCAGAAAGCAGTGCCAAACTATTTGTGATTAATCCGCCAACCACTTCAACAATCATAAAAGCAGCTATTAGGATGAAAGAACTTAATAATGCTTTCTTATTGCTTGTATGTGAATGGCCATGTGAGTGGCCGTGTGAATGTCCATGATGGTGATGATGGTGACCCATGTTTATCCCCCCTAAAGCCTTTTAATTAAGACTCCTTTTCTCTTTTATTATACTTCTAGCTTTTTCCAATCCTTATTTTTCGATACATTCCGCCAAACAGAACGGGGCGATCCTCCAAAATGCATAAACCTTCACTGCCCGCGAAAATCTTATCAAAAGAAAGCCCTATATCCGTACCCAACACTTTAATAATCGGCCTGAAAAGCGCATTTAACCATGAGGGCTTTGCCGCAAACTTATCAAAAATCAGAATCTGACCACCAGATTGACACACCCGGCTCATTTCCGAAAACGCCTTATTGGTGCCAGGCACCACCGATAGCACTAAGCTAGCAACGACATAATCGAAGCTCCCGTCCGGGAATTTAAGGGCTTGGGCGTCCATTTGCTGAAAATCAATTTCTCCGGCTGGAAATTTGTTTTTTGCCTGCTGCAGCATGTCTGCAGAATAATCAATAGCTGTTATATTTAACAGTTTAACTGGAATCTGTTCAAGGTCGGCCCCGGTACCGACCCCGACAAATAAGATCTTGTCGCCTTTTTTGAATGGGATCTCTCTAAACACTTCTCGCCGTGCCCTGAGGAACGGGCCTTTGTTGAAAAATGTATCATAGATGGGCGACCAAAGCCGGTAGATCCAGCGGTTCCAATGGTTATTCATTGGATACACCCCCATATTCTAAGATCATTTTTGTTTCGCAAATAAATAGGTGTTTTTTGCAAGTAGAACGGTAGCTTCCGCAAGTATAAGGGTTATTTTCGCAAGTAAGCCTAGTGATGCCGCAAGTAAACACTGAATCGGATCAATCATTTTTCACTCTTAGCAGTCGCAAGCCGTTTAAAGTAACGATCAGAGTCATACCCATATCAGCAAAGATGGCAATCCATAAGGTGAGCCAGCCCGGTATGACAAGAAGCAATGCTAACAGTTTGACCACTAGCGACAAAGTAATGTTTTGTTTGATAATCTTGAGTGTTTTCCGACTTAATTTTATTAAATATGGCAGTTTATCCAGGTCGTCGTTCATCAGGGCGATGTCTGCCGTTTCCAAAGCGGCATCGGTTCCGGCCCCGCCCATGGCAATTCCGACCGTTGCCGCGGCTAGGGCTGGTGCGTCATTAACACCATCGCCCACCATGGCTACTCTGCCATATTCTGTGGCCAGTTTTTTAATAGCTTCCAATTTTTCTTGCGGAAGCAGCTCAGCTTTTATGCTTGTTACACCGGTTTGGCGACCGATGGAGGCTGCAGTGGCCTGATTATCGCCAGTCAGCAACACTGTTTGCTTGACCCCCAGCTGATAGAGCCTCCTAATGACTGATTCACTGCTAGCTCGGACCTCGTCCGCAACAGCAACCAACCCCATGATTTCCGAATCTGTTCCAGCAATCATGACGGTTTTCCCTTGATTTTGCAAGTCGGTGATTTGTGTTTGAATTTCAGCAGGAATGCCATGAAATAACTTGGTATTTCCGACTAGATACTCCCTGCCACCGATTGTCCCTTTAATACCTTTTCCGGTAAGGGAAGTGTAATTCTCCACTTGATAGGTTATATTACCCGCCTTTTTTACAATTGCTGATGCTAGCGGGTGCTGGGATTTACATTCCAATGCGGCAATTTTTTCAAAAAGCTCCTCATCCCTGCTGTAATTGATGAACTCTGTAACAGTTGGCACTCCCTTGGTCAGTGTGCCCGTTTTATCAAAAGCGATCGCCTTAATGGCACCAACTTCTTCTAGAAAATTTCCGCCTTTGATCAGAAGGCCGTTTCTAGCGGCATTGCCAATCGCGGTAACCAATGCAACCGGAGTGGAGATAACCAAGGCGCATGGGCAACCAACAACTAATACAGCTAGCCCTTCATAAATCCAATTTTGCCATTCCCCTCCGAACAATAACGGCGGCACAATGGCAATTAATAGTGCAACCACGATAATAACCGGAGTGTAGTATTTCGCGAATATATCAACAAATTGCTGGGACGGTGCCTTTTCCGCCTGTGCTTCCTCGACAAGGTGAATGATTTTGGAAATTGTCGTATCCTCGCTAAGCTTGGTAACTTTTATTTTTAAAAAGCCTTCTTCATTTAAAGTTCCAGCAAAGACCTCATCGTTGACAGCTCTTTCAACAGGCACCGATTCACCTGTGATGGCAGCTTGATTAATGGAGGATGCCCCCTCGACAATCATGCCGTCCATGGCAATCATTTGTCCCGGTTTTACTAGCATCAGGTCGCCGATTTCTATGTCTTCAGCTTTCAATAGCATTTCTCGGCCATTGCGAACGACGAGCGCTTCAGTTGGCGCCATTTCCATGAGCGACCGAATTGAAGCCCGCGCTTTATCCATCGAATAGCCCTCAAGCACTTCGCTGATCGCAAACAGAATCACGACTACGGCTCCCTCACTCCATTCACCAATGATGGCCGCCCCGATAATCGCAATCGTCATTAGCGTTTTCATATCAAACTCAAATTTTATTAAATTGTTCAAACCTGTTTTAAAAAGCGGGAATCCGCCTACTAAAATCGCTATCGCGAAAAGTAGATTTTCGGAAAAAATATAGCCCGCTAATAGAAACAATAAGGATAGAACAAGCAGTGAATATCGTTTCCAGATTGGTTCCTTCGGCGCTGCTGACGGTTTTTCTTTTTCTGGAAAAATAGTAAGCTTCTCAAATGCACCAGCTTTATGGAGTTCTTCGAGACTGGTGTTACCATAGACAGTCAGTTTCGCTGCCCCAAAATTTACTTTTGCATCAACCACACCATCCAGGTGTTGGACGTTCTTTTCGAACTTTGCGGCACAGCTAGTTCAGGAAAAACCTTGGACTCGGTAAACCTGTTTTTCGATGGGATTACTCACGGCCAATCACCTCTTTTTGATGAGCAAAAGCGATATGGATAATCTGTTTTACGTGATCGTCATCAAGGGAATAATAGACTAACTTGCCCTCTTTTCTGTACTTGGCGAGACCCAGGCTTTTTAAATGCCTAAGGTGATGGGACGCCGTTGCTGTTGTAGCTCCCACAATATTAGCAACATCACAGACGCAGAGCTCATCTTCAACTGTAAGTGCATAAGCAATTTTCATACGTGTTTCATCGGACAAGGCTTTAAACAGCTTAGCAACTCCGGCTATTTCCCGGCTCATTTCCAGTTGCTCTTGAACGTGGGCTGTTTTTTCGCTGTCCACACAGGTAACTTCACAGACATCATGCTCTTTCATACCGTGACCTTCTTTCATTCAAATGTTCATTTGAATATATCATATTCAAATACTCGTTTGAATGTCAACTAATTTAAAGAGAAATGATTGTGATTTTTCGAGGAAAATTTGAAGGATTGATCTGAGGGAAAATGGGGGCCAGACACTTTTTTCGATTGTCATCATTCACAGATCCGACCCTTATTTTTAAAATACATTCAATACTGCCCCGCCCAAAGCTCCGGCGATTACTATAATCCATGGTGGCAGCTTCCAATATACCAGCAAGCTGAATAATACTGCTGCAAAAGCAAAATCTCGGGGGGACAAGATAGTACTGGTCCAAATTGGGTGATAAAAAGCAGCTAACAAAATACCTACAACTGCCGCATTCACACCAATTAGAGCCCCTTTTATTTTTGGATTAGAACGCAGTTTATACCAGAAAGGCAATGTTCCATACACAAGCAGCAAGGCCGGCAAGAAAATCGCAGCCGTGGCGAGAAGGCCACCCTTCCAACCATATATGATGGCTCCAATATAGGCCGCAAAGGTAAACAGAGGACCTGGCAAGGCTTGGGCAGCACCATATCCAGCGAGAAAGTCCTCTTTCGAAATCCAGCCTGTCGGGACGAACTCCTTTTCTAGCAATGGCAAAACGACATGACCACCACCGAATACCAACGAACCAGACCGATAAAAACGATCAAACATATTCAACCATTCAGTTTGTAATAAGCCGCTCCCTAATGGCAATACAAAAAGCAACAGAAAAAATAAACCTAAACAAATGGCCCCAGACCGATAGGAAATCGGAAAGCCAATTGCAACTGTGCCGAGGTCTTCTTTGTGCTTTTTAAAAATTAGCCATCCCACTGCTGCCGACAACAGGATAATCCCGACCTGAGAATAAGCCGTATCCCACATTAACGTAACGATCAATGCTAATAAAGCTATCATTTTTGTAGGCAAATCAGGGGTCAGCTTCTGAGACATACCGAAGATAGCCTGAGCCACTACAGCTACGGCTACTATTTTCAACCCATGAATCCAGCCAGAGTCGGCCAGACCAAAGCCCTTTAATAAAAGAGCAAAAAGAATCATGACCATCATCGAAGGAGCGGTAAATCCAATGAATGCCATGATCCCACCCAACACCCCGCCACGCATGATTCCAATTCCAATACTAACCTGGCTGCTTGCTGGACCGGGGAGGAACTGGCACAGGGCTACAAGATCAGCGTAGCTTTTTTCATCAAGCCATTTCCGTCGCTGAACGTACTCCGCATGATAATAACCTAAATGAGCGATAGGTCCACCAAATGATGTCAATCCCAGTTTGGTTGAGACCAGCAGGATTTCAATCCAGATCCTTAACTTGTTTTGCGGCACACTTTGTTCCTCCATTGTTTGTATTTTCTTTATTTTACGTTAGTTTGTGGAGGGTTCTCAATATATTTTGATTTTTAAAACGAGTTTGCGGCGATTGCAGGAATTATTGCTGAAACTGGCGGGTTTTTCCGAAAAACCGGCGGGATTCCGGCGTAAACTGGTGGGATTTTCAGATAAACCGGCGGAATTCCTGCGTAAACTGGCGGGATTCTATTCAAAACCGGCGGAATTCCTGCGTAAATTGGCGGGATTCTACTCAAAACCGGCGGAATTCCTTCCAAAACTCGCCGAATCCAGCCACCTTCTTTTACCAGCAAGCCAATAAAAAAAGAAAAGACCCCAAAAAACAAGGTCCCCTCCCACTATTTCTCAACGCCCCTATCCATCGGGGCCAACCAAAACGCCACAACAATAGAGGCAAAAATCACGATGAAAGGTGCATAAAACATCAGAAAATCACTCACCTGAAATCCTCCTTTTCAAACATGATCATCCCGTTTACCTTGAACATAATCCTTGTTAAACAAAAACAGCTTAAGCAACAAATAAAGGGATGGCACCAGTAATCCCAGTCCGGCAATGAAGGCGATCACCAGCGCGGTGGCCATTGCTTCATTCGTGAAACTGTCATAGATGGTCAGATAAGGATACATTAAATAAGGATAATGAGAAATTCCGTATGCCAAAAAGGCACAGATAAATTGCCCCATTAAACAAACAAAGGCAAAACCGTAGGCGATTCGCTTCCAAAGTAAAAACACTGTACCAGCGAAAAATAGGACAGACAAACCAAACAGCCACCATAAATCAACCAGACGTTCATAATGCTCTGGATTATGTGACCTCATCTCTACAATAATCCCTGTCGCGGTTACAATTGCAGGCCCAGCCCATCCTAATGCGTATTTTCGCAATAATCCGGCTGCCCCCCAATCCTTCGCCTTTTGGGCATACCAAGTTAAAAACACCGCAGAAATATATAAAACTGAGGTTAAACTTAACAAAACGATACTCCATGATAGAGGGCTGGTGAACAACGCCCAATAATCAAGGGATGGACCGCCCTTCCCCATTGTAACGAAGCCCCCCTCAGAGATCACCAGCACAATCGATAAGGAGGCAGGAATGAATACCCCTGTCAGTCCATAAAGGATTGTATAGCGTTTCTGCTTCAATCCTCCATAAGTGGTGAAGGCATAATAAGCGCCTCGAATGGCCAGGAGAATCGTAGCAATGCTCGCAGGGACAAGCAGGGTCGACCCATAATAATAAGCGGTTTTTGGAAAAAATCCAACCATCCCTACAAAGAAAAACACTAAGAAGACGTTGGTAACCTCCCATACTGGCGATAAATAACGTTGAATAACCCTCGTTAAAATATGCTGTTTCCCGGTAATGGTACTGAAAGCATTGAAAAAGCCGGCGCCAAAATCAAGCGAGGCCACGATGATATAGCCAAACAGGAATACCCCCAATACGGTGATTCCCGTTATCTCAAAGTTCATCTCAAGTCACCTGCCTTATCCGCATCACGATCCGCCAATTCCTGTTCAACCGGATTTTTTCGGAACATGCGCCACAGCACCAGCACACTGCCAATTCCAAGTATTAGATACAAAATCGAGAACAGTATAAGCATTAAATCCACATGTCCACTAGAGGTAGCAGCCTCACTCGTCCGCATGATCCTTCTTAAAATCCACGGTTGCCGGCCCACCTCCGTCAGCCACCAGCCTGCCTCAATCGCGATAACCGCAAGCGGTCCTCCGAGAACCATTAACCACCGGAACCAAGTTGAAAAAATAAACCGCAATTTCCATCTCGCACCCATTATATATAAGAAAGAAACAACCGTCAGCCACATACCAAGCGTCACCATTACATCAAACAAATAATGGATGTAGAGCGGCGGTGTCTCATCCTCGACAAAACGGTCTAACCCGATTACCTCTGCGGTCGGATTACTATGAGCCAGGAAACTGAGTCCAAACGGAATTTTCAACGCATATTTAACGTCGCCATTGTCAAGCACACCATACAAAATCAGCGGCGCTCCTTCTTCTGTTTCAAAGTGCCACTCGGCTGCTGCTAATTTTTCCGGTTGATATTCTGCCAAATACTTTCCGGAAAAATCTCCGATAACGGCTGTGGCAATCGAAAAAACAAAACCAAGCTTCATCGTTAGCAGCAAAGCCTTTTTATGGTAAATATGATTCGAACCCTTTAATAACCGGAACGCCCCAATAGAGGCTAGTATGAAAGCAGATGTCATATAGGCCGTTGCCAATACGTGAGCGACCTTCGTCGGCATCGCCGGATTAAACATCGCAACAATAGGGCTGACATTGACGAGTTGACCTTTGAATAGATCAAACCCCTGCGGTGCATTCATAAACGCATTGACGATGGTAATAAAAATGGCTGAAAATGACGCTCCCAGTGCCACCGGTATCAACAGGAGCAGGTGTTTCTTCTGATTTTCAAACCGATCCCAAGTATAAATGTAAATACCTAAAAAAATCGCTTCAAAAAAGAATGCAAAGGTCTCCATAAATAGTGGCAAGGCAATCACATTACCCGCAAGCTCCATAAAATTCGGCCACAGTAAAGATAGCTGCAGACCTATGGCGGTTCCCGTTACAACACCAACCGCAACCGAAATGACAAAGCCGCGTGTCCAGCGTCTAGCCAACAGAATATAGTGTTCATCCTGTTTCTTGATGCCCACCCATTGAGCAATCATGATCATTAACGGGATGCCGACCCCAATGGTTGCATAAATAATATGAAAAGATAAGGTAAGTTCTGTTAAGACCCGGCTGAAAAATACGGCTTCTGAATTTCCCATTCCAAGCAAAGACCACCTTTCCTTAAATCAAAACATCCGTCCTATGATTGACAATCCTAAAATGGCAGCAACAATAAAGGTCAGCCAGATGAGCATTCGTTCTTGTTTTTTATACACCGTAAACCCCACTTCACTGTTTTTATGTATTGAAAAAAAAAAGACCTGCCGCCACCATTACTATTCCCTGTTTTTTGGAAAATCACTTCAGTGAAGAAATTTTACAGCATATGAGGCTAATTGCACTCTGTTCTCCAGCTCTAGCTTTTCCAGGAGATTTTTAATGTGATTTTTCACCGTATTTTCGGCAATGAATAGTTGTTCGGCTATTTGTTTATTGGTTCGCCCTTCTGAAACTAAAAGGAGAATTTCTTTTTCACGAGGTGTTAAAGAACTGATGGTAGGTGTGTTTTGTAAATCCCGCTCCCGAAATTGGTAGAGAAGTTTTGAGGCCATGTCCCTTGATACCCGATCAGAACCGTCGACAATCGAATGAAGATATTGGAGCCATTCATCCGGATCCATATTTTTCAATAAATAGCCATGGGCACCATATTGGATGGCAGTAAATAAGTCGCCCACATGGTCGGACACGCTCAATATGATGACTTTCATGTAAGGGAATTTTTCTTTGATTAGCTTTGTTGCCTCTAAACCGTTCATCACCGGCATTTCAATATCAATCAGCAACATATCCGGTACTAGCTCTTCGCAAAGCTGGATGGCCTCATGGCCGTTTTTGGCCTGGCCCACGATTGAAAACAGGGGATCCCCTTCTAGGATTTCCCGGATCGCCTGGCGGGCATGAGGATGGTCATCCGCGATGAGCAATCGATATGGAACCATATTTCACTCCTCCTCTCACCGTAATCGTCGTTCCCTGATTTAGTTCCGAAACTATGTCCACATCTGCCTCCAGTTTTTGAGCCCGTTCCTTTAACATGACAAGTCCATATTGGGTTACCTTGATTTCGTGTGGCGAAAACCCTTTTCCATTATCTTCAATCCGTAATCCCCAACCAAGATTATAGGGCTTCAGCTCCAAGGAGACGGAAGTTGCCTGGGAATGCTTGCGGATATTCATAAAGGCCTCTTGGATAATTCCAAATAGCTGGACTTCTTCCAAAGTGCTGAAATACCCCTCGGGAATTTGAATGTTAATAGATGGTTCAACTCCTGACACAGTGCTCCAATCATTCAGCCAATTCTCCACCCTTTTTGAAAAAGACATCATATCATCCGGACTCATCCGCAAGTTGTAAATGGCCTGTCTGACATTGGCATCGATTGAATGAACCAGACCAGTGGCTTCATCCACTTTTCCTTTTTTTAAATTGACTTTTAATAAAAATAACGTTTGTGCAATATTATCGTGCAGTTCCTTAGCTAGCCTTTCCCGCTCTTCATAAACGGCTCGCATTGCTCTTTCGGAAGCAATCCGTTGATTCTTGTCTTGAATCGTTTTAAACATCCAGGTAGAGAAGGCATAGGAAATGAGGAAGGTTAAGATCGTGATTAAATAATTTCCTGTTTTCATAGATAGTTCATGGAGTAGGACACTGTGACGCAGTAACTCGAAACCACCAATGAGTAAGGTTGGCAAGAGAATTGTGATGATTTTTAATGTACGGTATGACACCTGTTTCGCCTCCTCTTACTCTATTAAACCATAAATAACCAATTTATTCTTCCACTCCCCTGTATCTTGCAAGCAACTCCACCATAAATTTCTCCGGTGTCAGATGGTCATTCGTAATTGCCTCAATGACATGGCCATCCTCCATGAAAATGATTAGGTCGGCAACCTCTGCCGCTACATCCATCATATGAGTAGAAAAAATGATGGTCGTTCCAGCTGCTTTGATTTGTTTTAATAGATCGATAAACACACTGATCCAGTAAGGATCCAATCCGTTCGTCGGTTCATCTAGAATGAGGACGTCCGGATTAGCTAGCCAGGCCTGTCCGAATAACAGCCGCTGCCGCATCCCCTTTGATAAATGTTTCACTAGATCCTGTTCTTTTGTCTCTAGGCCCAAGATATGGATGACCTCTTGGACCCGCTCCTTTTTCACTTTTCGTAAAGCCCCATAAAAGGAGAGAAACTCAGTCACCGTCATGGTTTCCTGAGCATAAAAATCATCGGGCATATAGCCAATAAATGATACATAGCTTCCTCGGTCTTTCTTAAGGTCGACCTGATTAATCAGCACGGAGCCTTCACTAGGCACGGATATCCCTGCAACGATGTCTAGCAACGTGCTTTTTCCGGCACCATTCCCTCCGCAAAGCGCCACACACTCCCCGCCCCCTACAGTTAAAGAGAACGGATGAAGCGCCGATTTATTTTTAAAGGTCTTTGATACTCCCTTCATTTCTAATCGCTTTGTCATTACTGCCTCCTCCTTTGTAAACATAGCAAAGCTAAGGAAATGAACGCAACCAAATAGATGGCCAGATAAGCAGAGAGAATCAACCAGCCGGCCCCTGAATGGAATAATGTGACGATCGAATCATAAGATTGGCCGAATACCGAGCCGCTATCCCATTTGACAATGAAAAAGATGCGCAAAAACTCAGCCGGATTTAGCATCATTGCCATTTTCATAATGGGTTCAATGACCGGATAAGGAACAAGGCCAAGAAAAGTAATGAGCGCCGTCGGCCAAATCATTATAAGAAAAAACCACATTGCCACTGAGATTGTAAAGGCTTGCCATCTCGTTTTCACCCAGGTTCCGATTAGGAGGCCAAGAATAATAAACGTGTAGATTAACAGGATTGAAAATAGGTAGATTTTTAATAGCCAGCCAAGAGTCATTGCATTACCTGCTATGAGGCCAATCCCCATGCTGCAGCCAAAGCTTAATGTAAAAATCACCGTTTGTGCTGTAAACAGTCCGCCGCATTTACCCAGTAAATAGGCTAATAGACTGACAGGATAGGTGCTGAGCAGCTGCCATTGACCATTTTCCATTTCATTAGCAATCGAGAAGGAGCCAGTGATCAGCATGAACAGCGGCAGCAGGTAAAGGATAATATTGAGAATGGTACCCGTTATATTCGTGAACCCTGAAATACCCGAATTTGTTTTTTCCAGCAAAAATAGCAGAGAAAAAACAAGCACCCATAGGATAAAAAAAGTGTAATAAGAGCGCTGCCGTGTCATAGTCTTCCATTCAGAAATCAGTATCGTTTTCATATTTCAAGTCTCCTTAGGCAGAAAGACAGATTACTCTTTATTTGTCGTGCTCCGATTCAGACTTTTTCATGTCCATTCCTTTCATGTGCTCGTGCATTTTTTTCATCATTTCCTTGTTTCGTTTCCAGGAATGGTGTTGAAGTTTTTCATAGCTTAATAGTTTACCGTCGTGGCCATCAATAAAGCTTTCGGCGTGCTTTTTGTCTGAAAACGAAATGACATTATAGGCCATTGGTGTTTTAATCGACTTGTCATAGACAAAGCTGGCTTTCTCCAGTTCAATCCAGTCTTTGGAGTGATAATCTTTGACATAGGAATTGGCCACTTTTTTGCCTTCGTTTTCCTTGATCCATTTAAACATGCAGCCAATGTCATCGAACACGATTGATTTTCCGTTATCCAGGATAATTTCCGTGGCAAACTCGTTGTTTTTCACAGCCATATTGCAGACCTCACACTTATCCGTTTTCTCTTTAATGGCCACGGCTTTATATTCAGTTTTTCCACACCCTGCGATGAGCAGCATTGCCAGGACGGCAATAATAGTAATTTTTTTCATTGTTTTCTCCTCCCCAAATAAATCATTAGTAGACTGATTGAAATCATGATAAGACTGATGCCCCATTGGGCTGTGTTAGACTCCCTTTCCGGGTGTTTTTCGAGTAGTCGATTGTTCATTAACGGTGCAGAATCAGTAACAAGTAGTGGCTCCGGACTCTTGAGCATTTTTTGCAATAAGGTGAGCCCCGGATGTTGGAACAGTAGTTGGTAGGGTGGTGTTTCCCTCGTAAGATTCAGAAAATACGGATCGGCCCGATATGGCAGATTGCTTTTACCATCGCCGTCAATATCCAATTTCAGGGCAGCATCCCAATAATTGTTCTCCAACTTGTTATCGCTGCTATCAGTTGCTTGGATTTCATTCACATTTCCGATAAACGAGTTGCCCTTGATGGTATTTTTGGTTATCTGACGAATTTGTGCCCCGATAAAATTGGCATTGACCTCGTTGTCATGGATTTGGTTGCCGCTGGAATCCTCGATATACATCCCGATTCGATTTTGTGATAGGAGATTGTTCTGTATCACCGAATGGTGGACATCGTATAGAAGCAGACCCTGGGCATTTACATTTTGATTATTGGCTATCAGGTTATTTTTCTCGATAAGGGTTTGTTGGGTGCCCATGACCATTGCCCCGGTTATATTGCGGGTCGACGTGTTGCCTTTCAAGGTAATCTGATCGGAAAACATGATGTGCATGCCGTAGCGTGAATCTTGGATGGTGTTATGGAGAAACGAATTCTTGTCGCTGTTTTCCATGTAAAAGCCGTCCTGAACATGACGGATGGAGATGTTTTCAAAGGTGTTGTGTGGGGACTGCCAGAGATCGATGGCATTTTCCTTTCCCTGTCCCGTAATTTTAATTGATTCCAGGTTTGAATTTACGGTGTTCGTTAATTTGATACCGGTATTGCCTGTGCTTATTGTCAGATCTTCCAAATGATGCTGATCTCCACTGATAGAAATCACGGCCTTGGCCTTTGATGCAGCACATTGCTTTAGCTTCACTCCCTTTAACGTGACATTTTTACCGGTGATCGTGATGGCCGGATCAGAGCCGCAGGTCTGAAATATAGCCCCCTTTGTCCCTACAAGAGTCATTGGTTTGTTCATAACAATGGCTTCATGATAAATACCTTTTTCCAGTTTAAGCGTGCCTCCCATAGGCAGCGCATTAATGCGTGATTGCAGGGAGGTTTCGGCAAACGCCTTCATTTCTGGAATTACCATCATTAATGCAGCTACAACCATCCATTTCGCCAATACTTTCATAATTCGTTTCCTTCCTTAGAAAACTTTTCTAGCACCGTTATTTTAAGGAATACATAAATAGACAAATTCTAACTTAAAGCAATTTACCATCAATTCCTATGACTCAATTGGGCTATTTTTTAAAAGAATATGAAATTTCCTCGAACATTTATATCAGCCCTGTCCTGTGTCTCTTTCTTTAAACACAAAAAACCTGAAAAGACGGTACACGTGTCTCCTCAGGTTTGCCCTTCGCTTTTGCGAAATATCTATTCTGTTGCCTCTGCCGAACAATATTCATTTACTAAATTATACCACAAAACCAATCCGGATGGAATTTTGTCAGTGAAAGGCCCAGTTCAACTGACAAAAAGAATACCTATTGAATCGGGTTTGTTGGTTCTTCGTTTGTGATGGCATTTTGTAATGTATGTCTCCGGATGGTTAGAACGAGGTCTGCGATAAAGTATAGTGCGATGATCGTCCATATCCACGTCCAAAAAGGTTCAAATAATTCATAAACCGATTCAACTGTAGGGTGAATCCATTTAAGAAAGATCACGGAAAGCGCCACCCAACAGAGGGAAAAAGGCAGACAAATATGCCCGTGCAGCTGTAATGGTGTTTCCGTATAGTCCCACCAGCGTCGGTTAAATAATTTGTACAGCAAAGCCCCACTGACATATTCCACGATCGTAGGAATGAACAAGCAAAGGAGCAATACAACGGCCCAGTGAGTCTTAGAAGTGATGAATAACACGAGAACTAATGGAGCAAAACCGTACATCGGTTTAAAGGGGCCATATAAAAAATTCGGCTTGGTCCACTCTCCCCTTGTAAAAAAGTTATACCCATTTTCCAACAGCCATCCGAAAAACGAGTACAAGGTAAAATAAAACATTAACGCTGCTGCCCCCTGTAAATTCAAAAAAACGGGGGTTTGAAACTTGAATCCATCCAATAAACTAATAATCAAAACTACCCACCCTCCATAAACATTAAATTACCAATATTAGGTTTTGCAGCCCAAGCCCCAAATATTCCAACATTTTCCCAAATTATATGAATGTCCACCCCAGGCGGACAAAATGGGCGTTTTGTCCACGAGCGGTGCCTGTCACCATTATTGTCCCCCTTATGTGTCCACCCAAATAAGGACTTGCCTGTAATCCTAACGTTTCAATTTTGAGGTGCAAAACATAAAAAAACATCCTGGAAATGTTAGTAGAGTGTCTAACATTTCCAGGGCATTCACTTAAGAATTCACCTGCTTTTCTTTATTTAATGCTTACCTTACAGAATGGGGTTATAGGTTTTTATTTGTAAAAATTTGAATTGATAGTAACATTGACGTTAACCCAATCAGGAAAGATACAGCAAAAGGAATCCATACTCCAATACTGTAGGGAAGGCTTGAGCCAATACTGAAATGAAAATTCATTGATTGGTACCATTCAATAATACGTGGTAATAGAAATGGCGTTAAAAAGATTATAATAAAGAAAATATACTTTGTTTTTTCATAACCCAGTTTAGTTTGAACAGGTATTAGTACCCCATAAAAGATAGAAATAATCATTAGAGCTGTACCTACATTGAAAATATCCAACCGTTTCAATCCAACGGATGTACTAATAGCTGTTGCGAGGTTATACAATAGGAAACACCCAATAAAAATCACAAGAACAAATAGATACTTTGCTTTAATCACTCCATTTCGCGTATGTGGAGTTGTGCAAATAAGTGCTGACCCCTTATATTTGTCCTCTTGCATCGAAACCGTATTAAATAAAATATATTCCGAAAATAAAACAGTTATCAGAAAACTTTCAAAGCCACTATTATCTAGTCCCGACTGTGAATAGAGAAAAATAGGTGCTACCACTGCAAATAGAAGCATTATTAATAGATACCTTTTTGTCAAAATAAAATCTTTTTTTACAAGATGAAACAACATTAATACCCCTCCTTTACATAAGCTAACATTATATTTTCAACGGTAGGTCTTTCGATAACAACATCGTTCATTTGTTCACAAACTAATTCCTTTTTATCAGTGATCCCTTCAAATCCAAATGAGGTCTGCCGTATGCTCAGGAATAGTTTGCTTGTCTCTTCGTTAATAAGATGACTATCTCCCTTGACTAAAGCATGTCTATCCAACAATTCATCTTTACTCTCGTTAATTATGATTCTACCTTTATCAATAAAAATAAGCATATCCGCTATTTTATCTAAATCAGATGTAATATGCGTTGAAAAGAAAACAGATTTCCCATCTTCCTCCATAAAGTCCAGAAGTATTTGCATTAATTCATTGCGAACTAATGGGTCAAGCCCACTGGTCGGTTCATCCATTATTAGTAAATCGGCATGGTGGGAAATGGCTAATGCTATAGCGAATTTCATTCTCATCCCCTTGGATAAGTTTGAGATTTTTTGACGCAAATCTAAATCAAACTTTTGGATATAATTTAAGAAAATAGTTTCATCCCAATTTTCATAAGCAGGGGCAATAACACTCTTCATTTCTTTCAAGGTCATCTCTTCATAAAAATAACCTTCATCCAAAACTACACCTAAACGGTTCTTAACATCATATTCATTTTTTTCAATATCCTTACCAAAAACACTTATGCTTCCTCCATCCTTTGGATATAGCCCAAGGATAGTTTTTATCGTTGTAGTTTTACCAGAGCCATTTACTCCAATAAAGCCTGTTATGCACCCTTCTTTTAAAGAAAAATTCACATTATCTAAATTGAAGTCATCTAAATCTTTCTTTAAATTTCTTACCTCTAAAATAGTCTTCATCATTCTTCTTCTCCCTCTTCAAAGATAATATCCATCATTAGAGTTAATTCTTCTTTTGTTATTCCAAATGTTTTAGCCATTTGCCAAACCTCTAATAGCTTTTTTTCTATCATATGTCTCTTAGATTCCGTTAACATATCAATATTTTCTGAGGCTACAAATGACCCCTTTCCAACTTGAGTTATAATGAATCCTTCACTCTCTAATTCGTCATATACTCTTTTTGTCGTAAGGACACTTACCTGTAAATCGTTTGCCAATTTACGAATAGATGGAAGTTTTTCACCTTCCTTTAGTTCCTTACGAAGGATCCCACCCTTAATTTGTTCTTTTATTTGTTGATATAACGGTTGTTCAGAAGTATTTTTAATTATAATTTTCACAAATAAAAACCTCTTTTTCATAACTGTTTATATATAGAATATACAGTATATACACAATATACATCAACTATAATCCATCATTTTTATATCATGATAATTGGGATTACCATTCAAACTTAATTTTCCTTTTTCTAACAAACAAAAAAAGAAACAGGTGTTTAACCTATTTCTCTAAATAACCTATATTTGGATTGAAATTTTTACTTTTAGTAATTCCTCAGCATAGTCGGTAAAATCTTGGTTGTTTTCCTTTGTTGGTTCTTGCTGATAGATTTGTATGTCAGTTGTTCCTCCTAAAGCAAATATTTCAATAAAACCCGTTAAATTCGGCTTGTCTTTTTTTTACACTCCTATTTTTTTCTTTTCTAATAGTCAAATTTTTCAATGGTCTTGCGCATTTTGCTTGCTTTTTCGGTCAGTTCGACTGTGATGGTTTCGATTTCGGACATCATTCTGCATTGGTTTGCTGTGAATTCGGTCACCTGTTCGCTGGAAACTGCCGCTTCTTTGGCAACGATGGCTACTTCAAAGACTTGTGAGTTCGTTTTTTCTATGACATCCATTTGTTTATTGACGAGACTGTAAATTTCATAGATTTGCTCAATGATGGATAATGAGACCTCTTCCATCTTCATCATATCTCCGCTAGCCTTCCTACCGTGATCAGTCTGCTCACCTGTTTGGCTACTGAGTGAAGTCATCCGCTTCACCACTTCTTCCACTTCTATTTGGATATTTTTAATATATTTCGTGATCTCTTTGACCGATTCAGCACTTTCATCCGCTAGTTTCCGGACTTCCTCTGCAACGACCGCGAATCCTCTTCCATGTTCACCTGCGCGCGCTGCTTCAATGCTGGCGTTTAGCGCCAATAAGTTTGTTTGTGTGGAAATATCGCCAACGATGGTAACCACCCGGTTGATTTCCTCGGCATACTTTTTTAGTTGCAGAACGGAACTCACAGATAACTGACTTTCATCCGCAACTTTCTGTAATCCCTCTACAATCGTTCCGACAGAATCAACAGATGATTTTAATGATTCATTCATCCTGTTAGTGAAATTACTCGTATCATTGGCTTTTTCCTGAATGACGACGGCAATTTCCTTCAAGGAAGACAACGTGTTAACCGTATGCTCCATTAACATCTCCGTTTTTTGCGTCCCTCTATCAATTTCTTCTATATTATTCGATACTATTTGAAATGCTTGATTCGCTTCTTTTGTTTTTGCCGTTACTAGTTCAACAGTTGTATTCGTCATATTTGAGTTAATATCAATTTCCCGAACCATTTCCTGAAGATTGTTCAACATATGATTAAAGGCAACAGACAATGATCGCAACTCATCATTTGATTTAGTAAGAGGTAGCTGTTTGGTTAGATCCCCGTTTGCTGCCCTAGTCACATACTCTTCCATTCTCTTTAATGGCCGAGTGATATATAGGGAAGCCACGTACCCCAGGATTCCGCACCATAGTATTCCCAGTAAAAGAGTTAGCGTAATAATAAAGTTGACAGATAAATTGGTATATTTAGAGATCAATTCTGCCAGATAAAAGATAAAAATAGCACTGATTCCATAAGTAATTAAAGCAACTGCTGTAATCCCGATAACTAATTTTTTCTGAATGCTGAACATTTTTTTTGTTTGCTCCGTCATAATCTCCCTACCCTTTATCGATGATTGTTTCATGTTTGGAAATGGTATTGCTGTATATACATATTATACCACTATCTAATTTTACGTCTCAACTCACCTTTTTTTGGAGTGGCACCATTTTATCCATTTTTGTCACAACGCTTTTTAAAAAAATAATCAACACATTGTCGGTTTTTGATTATTGTGTAATTCAGCTTACAAGGTAAAATTAAATTATAAACACTCTCTATGGGGGGATACAGTATGGAAGCTGCCATTAAAGTGGCTCATGTCAGTAAGAGCTTTAATAAAAAGGCCGTCTTAAATGATATCAGCATTGAAATTGATAAAGGCCAGCTTTACGGACTAATTGGGCCTTCAGGTGCAGGAAAAACCACTCTTGTCAAAATGATTGTTGGGATGGAAAAAGCCGATGCCGGAACGATTCAGGTCTTAGACAAAGATATGCCGAACCTCGAAATTTTACAGGAAATTGGCTATATGGCCCAATCCGATGCTCTATATGTTGAGTTAACCGGTGAAGAAAATTTAAAATTCTTTGCTTCGCTTTACAAATTGAAAAAAGAAGTGCAGAAAGAACGCATTGCATACGTTGCCAATCTGGTTAATTTGACAGATCAGCTCAAGAAACGGGTATCTGCCTATTCAGGAGGTATGAAGCGCCGCTTGTCCCTGGCCATCGCCTTAATTCAGGATCCTAAAATACTCATCCTAGATGAACCAACCGTCGGCATCGACCCGGAACTAAAACTTTCGATTTGGAATGAATTCCTTCGCTTAAAGAAGGAAGAACACAAAACGATCATTGTCACTACCCATGTAATGGATGAAGCGGAGCGCTGTGATTACGTAGCTATGGTTCGTGATGGACGGATTCTCACAAACGGATCCCCTCAGGAATTAAAGGCATATTACAAGGCTGACCACTTCGATGAGGTATTTTTAAAGGCGGGGGTGAAACAATCATGAGAATTTGGGCGTTAGTCAAAAGAATTTGTCAGCAAATGGTGCGGGATAAACGGACCTTGGCGTTAATGTTCGTGGCGCCTTTGTTAATCCTTACCTTAATGTACTTTCTTTTTAACGGAAATACGGTCGATCCCAAGCTTGGAGTAAAAGGAATTGATCAAACTCTTGTAAAAGCAATCAAAAAAGCGGATATCGATGTAAAGTCTTATTCAAAGGTATCTGGAAAGACAGTGGTAGATGATGATCTCGATGGCTTGCTAGTCAAGGATAATGGAACATTAACATTAACCCTGCGAAACGATGATCCAACCAAAGCAAAGGCTTTACAAATGAAGATTAATCAGGCTTCTGCAGGAGTGGTTCAGGCGAAGCTGATCCAGCAACTACCGGCTATGGCTGCCGGCGGGTTGGCGAAACAAAGCATCACAACCAAATATGTTTATGGGGATAAGGACACGGTGTTTTTTGATGTACTCAGCCCAATTTTAGTCGGCTTCTTCGTTTTCTTCTTTGTCTTTATTATTTCCGGGATCGGGCTGCTGCGCGAACGAACAACCGGTACATTGGAACGGCTGATTTCCACACCAATCCGCCGCGCCGAGGTGGTAACAGCCTATTTAATCGGGTATGGTATTTTTGCAGTCCTCCAAACAATTATTGTCGTCATTTACGCGATCAACGTTTTAGACATTGTATTAGTCGGATCCATTTTTCACGTCATACTAATTAACCTGTTACTAGCCTTAGTTGCATTATCTTTAGGAATTTTATTATCATCATTTGCCGCTTCTGAATTTCAAATGATGCAATTCATCCCAATCGCCGTTGTTCCTCAAGTGTTTTTTGCCGGTATCTTTCCACTTGAAGGGATGGCCAACTGGCTCCAGGTGATTGCAAAAATATTCCCTATGTATTACGCAGGTGATGCCCTAAAGGCCGTCATGTATCAGGGAGCAGGCTTAAGTGAAATTGGTGGAGACCTCTTTGCACTGATCCTCTTTGCTGCCTTGTTTATTGTGTTAAATATTCTTGCCTTGAAAAAGTACCGGACATTATAGAAGCCAAAGGTCAAGCCTTTGGCTTCTTTTTTTACAAAAGTTTCACAAATTCGACAGATATATACAAATGATTTATTTATTGTATAATGTATCATTATATCTAAACATAGGACTTATGGAGGACAAATTGGAGATGGGCAAAAATTCTTTACTTGTAAAAATGATTTTATTTTTTGTTATTTTATTAGTTTTACCGATTACACTAGCTGGGTTCTACTTATTTTCAGAAATAAATAAGGATCTTACTCAAATGGAAAAAGAACGGGTAAAGATTTCAAATCAAGCAACGGAAAATTTAATTGAAAAAATGGGGAGTAGCTTGGTCGATCTGGCAAATACGAACTCTCATTGGAAAGACTATTATGATGCTGTAGATAAGAGAAATGTTAGCTGGATTGAAGGTAATATTAACGCTGATTTGGGTTCCTCTCAAGGCGTTTCTTTTGTCACAACGACAGATATGAACGGTAACGTAGTGTCCCAAAAAGGGGATGTTAAAGAATTCAGTGAAGCATTAGCCGATAAGGAAATCATCAACAAGATAAAGGAAAAACAAGAGTTTTCAGGTTTAATTGAAACCTCTAAAGGACTAGCCATTTTTGCAGCGTCTAACATTACGAATGGAGAGGTTACATCACATCCATCCGGAATCCTAATTTATGGTAGACTGCTAGATAACAAAGCTTTAATAGAGATTAAAGATACACTTCATGATGATATTGCCATTTTATCCAAAAACGGCACCATGCTGTCAACTTCAAATCAAATAAAGCATGAGCAGCTTTCTAAGTACGTAAACGACCTGGATCACCAAGGAAACTTGCAAGCTTTTCAAACAACCGCTGAAAAAACAACCGAATATGGCCAGTATACAACTGCATTAAAGTCTTTTTCTGGAGAACCCTTGGCAATTTTACACATCAATGAAAAACAAGCGGAAAGTACAAAGGTCAAGGCAGAACTTATCAACGTCAACTTAATAATAGCAGCAATAATGCTCGTTATTTTAATATTGCTTTCCTTTATGATTTATCGGTTTATGATAAAACCTGTTAAGAGTCTAGTTTCCATTTCCGGAGAGGTCTCCAAGGGGGTTCTGTCGTGTGAAGTGGATCACAAAATTTCCAAGCGCAGTGATGAGATAGGAAAATTGGGTAATGCCATGAATATCATGATTGAAAATTTCAGAAATTTGATCAAGGAAGTGGCACAAGCAATAGAACAGGTCGCTTCCTCTGCAGAACAGCTTTCGGCTAGTTCCGAGGAGACAACAAAGGCTACCAATCAGATTGCGGCTGCTATTCAGGAAGTGGCTGGCGGTTCAGACGTTCAACTGCAAGGGACGCTTGACTCCTCCAGTGCCGTCAAACAAATGGCTGTAGGCATACAAAATATTGCTGACACTGTTTCTCATATTTCGGTCAATTCTACCGAAACGGAGAAGGAAGTAGTATCAGGAAATCAATCGATTCAAAAGGCCATCCAACAAATGCAAAATATCAGTGTTTCTTTTAATGAATCTTCCTTAATCGTAAACCAACTTACCGACCGATCTCAAGAAATTGGGCAAATTGCCTTGCTCATTTCTAATATTGCTGACCAAACAAATTTACTTGCCTTAAATGCGGCTATTGAAGCAGCACGGGCAGGTGAGCATGGCCGGGGATTTGCTGTAGTAGCTGATGAGGTAAGAAAATTAGCGGAGCAATCCGCTGTTTCAGCTAAACAGGTATCGGAACTCGTTTCCGTCATTCAGCGTGACTCCGCCTCATCCGTTCAGTCAATGAATAAGGTGAACTCGGAGGTCCATGAGGGATTAAATCAAATTGAAAACGTCGGTGAAGTCTTTGAAAATATCCTTTCGGCCACCAAGGATGTAACCCGCCTAACCCAAGAGTTGGCGTCAATAACACCACAAATGGAGGCCAGCACGGAAAAAGTCGCCTCATCCATTACAGAAGTCGCAGAAATAGCAAAGGGCTCCGCCAATTCTTCCAGAAACGTGGCCTATTCTTCCAATGAGCAACTCTCGGCCATGAAGGAAATCGCAGCATCCTCCGGCTATTTGGACAAAATGGCTCAAGACTTAAAAGGATTAATTCATAAATTTAAACTATAAAAGAATTCTCCGGACTGGTATGTACTGGCCCGGAGATATTTTTTTTATGAGGTTTTGAATAATTTATTCAGCTATACATAACACTTAGCTGATTTCATAGTTAAGCCAAACGGCCTTTTTTGCTCCCAATTTATCATACAAAGCCTGGGCGGGATAATTGTCATGTGCGGTTTCCCAGATCATATGGGAATAGTCATGCTCTCTGATATAGGAAATACAAGTCTGCATCAGCCTTTCCCCTATTTTCCCTCCCCTTGTTTCTGGTGAAACAAATAAATCATAAAGTATTGCCATCCGTTTTGCTTCAAGGGTATTGAACGTAAAATAAAGTGTAGCAAAACCAACAAGGTGATTTGACTCCGTTTCTGCAACAAACTGTATCCCTTCGTAAGGATTTTCTAGTAAATGTTGGACCAAGTTTTCAACCGATTGTCCTTTTGGACGAGGGCAATGATAGAAGTCAACGATGTATTGATCCATTAATTCCAGAAGTTGAGGGATATCTGTCTTGGTTGCCTTGCGAATGTTTATATGTTCCATCTTGTTTCAGCCTCCTATTCAATTTTTGTTTCAATTAGTAAAGAAGCAATTTCCGTGCCAAGTTTCCCTTTTTTTGGAATCCAATTCAATGTATAAAAAAACACACAGCATCCACTGTGTGTTTTTTATTGATTTAATTTTCTGCTAGTTTATTAACAACCGGATTTCCCTTACTCATCTTCTCAGCAGGGTCTTCGGCTTGCTTTGCACGTTTGATAAAGAAGGCCAGAACTAACGCGATACTGGCAATCCCAACCGACACTAGGAAAGAATCATTGATCCCTTCGAGCATCGCCTTCATGGCAATTTGCTGCTTCATAGTTGCTAGCATTTCAGGACTCGGCTGCCCTGTCAAGTGTTTCATGGCATCTGCAGCGAGATCAGTAGCGTGTGTCTTCGTCCGGTTTGTCATAATGGTTACTAACAAGGCNNCGCTCCGGAAACCTGCTGCAAGGTGTTGTTCATCGCGGTACCATGTGGATAGAAACGGGCAGGCAACTGATTTAACCCGTTTGTCATAACTGGCATCATCACCATCGACATCCCAAACATCCGAGCGGAGTAGAGCAAAATCAAATGAGTATAGGTAGTATCTAATGTCAATTTACTGAATAAGTAGGTCGTAAACGTTGTAATCGTTAAACCGATAACCGCTAATACTCTGCCGCCAAACTTATCAAATAATTTCCCAGTAATAGGGCTCATAATTCCCATTAATAAGGAGCCTGGAAGCATTAATAAACCAGATTTTAATGGTGATATTCCACGGATAGTCTGCAGATAAATCGGCATTAACAGCATCGCTGAAAACATTGCCATCGAAATCACAATCGAAATGGCTGAAGATAACGCGAACATTGGGTACTTATAAATTTTAAAATTAAGCATCGGCTTTTCAAGTTTATTTTGGCGAACAATAAACATAACCAAACTGATCGCTCCGGCAGTAATCGTTGCATATACCGCTGGGCTGTCCCAGCCTTTATCGCCGGCAGAGCTGAAGCCATATAATAAACCACCGAACGCAATACTAGATAATACTAACGACAACTTATCAAGTCGAATGTCTACTTTTTCCTTCTTATCTTTTAATAAGAAAATACTAATCACAAGAATAATTGCAGCCAATGGCGATACAAGATGGAATAAAATTCTCCAGCTATTATGTTCAATTAAATAACCTGAAAGCGTTGGTCCAACTGCTGGTGCAAAGATGAATACCAGACCGAACAGCCCCATTGCTGCTCCCCTTTTTTCAGGTGGAAAGCTGGTTAACATCACGTTCATCAGTAACGGCATCATGATGGCAGAACCTGACGCCTGAATCATTCGTGCTGTTAATAATAACGGAAAAACATGGGCAAAGCCGGCAATGATCGTTCCAACCGTAAACAAACTAATTGCGGTAAGGAATAACCCTCTTACTGAATATTTCTGAATTAAAAACGCGGTTGCCGGGATCATGACCCCGTTTACGAGCATGTATCCAGTTGCCAGCCATTGGACTGTTGAAGCACCAACATCCAAATCTTTCATGATGGATGGCAAGGCCACATTTAATAATGTTTCATTTAACATCGAAATAAACGCCCCGATCATCAATATTGCGATGATTCCATAAGGAGGGCGATTTTGTTTTAAAGTAGTATCCATTATTATTCCTCCCACTAAACTGACGGTCCATTTTTTTAGACCTTTGTTTTGGATAGATACTATCATATACCGACGGTTCAAATTTTGCAATCTAAAAATCTTAAATTTTTACTGGAATTGTACTAGATTTAAAAATGCAGTATACTAAAAATTGTACAGTCAGTCTAGTAAGGATTTAAGGTGAATAAAATGAATGACCGGAAACAGCATGTAATCAATAAAGCTCACCAATTGTTTATCGAAAAAGGCTATCAAGCTACTTCGATTTTAGATATTATCGATTTTAGCGGGATTTCCAAGGGGACGTTTTACAATTATTTTTCTTCTAAAAATGAATTGCTGATTGCCATTTTTACTTCATTGAGTAAAAAGATTGATGAGGAAAGAAATGCCCTACTCATTGGACATGACCCTGCTGATATTGAAATCTTTATTCAACAAATTGAACTGCAAATGGCCTTTAATCATCGCAATAAATTGTTAACTCTTTTTGAAGAGGTATTTGTTTCTAACGACCCTGCCTTAAAACAATTTTTAAAACAAACGCAAATTTTGCATATTCGTTGGACCTATAACCGCTTGTTAGACCTATTCGGGGAGCAAAAACAGCCCTATTTATTGGATTGTGCCATTATGTTTGTTGGAATGCTGCATCATAATATTCATTTTCATTTTTTAGCGAATGAATCAAATGGAAATATTCGGATAGTGATCCGTTATACGGTGCAACGATTGATAAAAATGGTCGAAGAAATTGGGGAAGCAGGGGACCGATTATTAGACCCGGCCATTCTGGAAAAATGGCTGCCGGATTGTCATTATTCGGAATACGCTTTTAAGAAACAACTCTACACTTGTGTTTTAGCATTGAAAAATCGTTTAAACGACGATGAAGACCAACTAAAATATGTTGAACTGCTGGATTTTATTCTGGAAGAAATGCTTCATTCCAAAAAGCCACGGAAATTCCTTGTAAAAACAACCATTGATTCTTTGAAAAACCATATCGGAGATATTGCTTCGAAAGATTTGGAAAAACTGGACCGAATAATAGATCATTATTTTGATAAAAAGGAAAGTGTAAGTCAGCCTATTCATTAATGGGCTGACTTTTTTTGAGCACGCTGATTTTTTCTATATAATAACAAAACGTTATGATTAGTTATTTTAAAAACTCAGGAGTCTGAAAATTAGATAGTACAATAAAGAGTATTTTATCTTCCATACAGTTTAAAGAAGATGTTCATCCTCTAGTAAGATCTATCTCGGACAAAAGATACTATTTGAGACATATTTAAGGGAGGCTACCAATTTAGTAGCCTCCTTCTCTAATGGATCCCTTATTTATACGTGGGCCCATATTTATTATTTTATTAAATGATAAGGCACAGTTGTTACAATCACGTCTCTTCGATAAAGTAAGAAGGATCGAATAAGAAGGCTTGATTGGTTGTGAAGAATATTGTGCCACCCCTTTTTAGGAATAAATTGCGGAATGACAACCGTTACCCGATAATTCCCTTCTTTGGCTTTATGCTCTACAGTATCAACAAATTTAGTAAGCGGACTGATGATACTTCTATAATGAGAGTGCAATGTCACCAGCCTTACATCTGGTTGCCATTTCTTCCATTTTTCTTCGAACTTCTTTTCGTCGTCTCTTTCAAAGGCAACATACACCGCAATAATTTGATCAGGCGAAAGAGATTTAACATAATTTAAGGTATTCTCTACGACATGGGTCATACCAGCAACAGGCACGACCATAACATTCCCCTCAATGGTAAAAGACGGTTCACAGGTTTTTAGGCTTAATTGGTCTCCAACAGCGTCATAATGCTTTCTAATTCGGTGAAAAAAGAACACAATAATTGGTAGAAAAATTAAAATAGGCCAAACCTGTGAGAATTTTGTTATTAAAAACATTAATGTAACAATAAAGCTAATAAGGGTACCTGTTGTATTAATGATAAATTTAGGTACCCACCCTTTAGGCTTCTCTCGCAGCCATTTAACCATCATGCCTGACTGAGACAAAGTAAATGGAAGAAACACCCCAACTGCGTAAAGCGGGATAAGATGTTCTGTTTTAGCATGAAAAGTTAAAATTAAAAGGATAGAAGCAATGCCAAGTATAATGATGCCATTTGAATATCCTAATCGATCCCCTCTCATAAGAAACATTCTAGGAATAAACTTATCCTTAGCAAGATTAACTGCCAACAACGGGAAAGCGGAATATCCAGTGTTCGCAGCAAGAACTAATATCAATGCTGTGGTTCCTTGAATAAAGAAATAAATAAAATTCCGACCGAAAGTCTCTTCAGCAATTTGGGATACGACAGTTACTTTTTCACTTGGAGAGATCCCATAATAATAGGCTAAAAATACAATTCCTGAAAATAGAATGGCAAGTAACGCTCCCATTGCAATTAATGTTTTAGCTGCATTATTAGGAGCTGGGTCTTTAAAATTAGGTATAGCATTAGAAATGGCTTCAACTCCTGTTAAGGCGGAACTTCCGGAAGCAAACGCCCTTAATAGAATAAACAAACTGATCCCCGTTACAGGGGTACCGATTGGGGTGTGTAATTGTGGCGAAATCCCTCCGGTTACAATGTTATATAAACCAACAGCAATCAATATAAATAACGCTAAGACGAATAAGTAAACCGGGTATGCTAATATTGAAGCAGACTCCGTTACCCCTCTCAGATTCAATATTGTTATTAAAATGACAAACGTAATTGCGATTCCTACATTATAGCCATGTAAAGTCGGAAACGCAGATGTTATAGCATCGGTCCCAGCAGACACACTTACAGCAACTGTCAGGATGTAGTCCACCAATAGGGACCCTCCAGCTATCAAGCCTGGATTTACCCCCAGATTGCTTTTTGAAACCACATAGGCCCCACCTCCATGAGGGTAAGCAAAGATGATTTGCCTATAGGACAGTATCAAGGCTGATAAAAGAATTAACACACCTACTGCAATAGGAATGGAATACCAAAATGCTGCAGTACTGATCGTAACTAATACAATTAAAATTTGTTCAGGACCATATGCCACTGACGACAAAGCATCAGATGAAAGGATTGCTAATGCTTTCGTTTTGTTTAGTTTCTGTTCGCCTAGCTCATGAGATTTCAAAGGTCGGCCAATTAAAAATCTTTTTATAACCCCAAACAAGTTATTCACCGCCAAAAATTAATTATGGTTTAATTTACCCATGCTATCAGTAATTACTCAAAAATAAAAAAATTTGCCTACAAGTCAGATTTAAATAGACCCGTAGACACACCATTTTTGTAATGTCACAAGCTCCACCTTCCTTCTCATATACGCTTACGAGGTTAGCTGTCGGATTCGGACCTTGAGTAGCCCTACCAAAAAAGGATTCACCCCTTGAGTTTAGTAACAACCCATAAAAATGGTTCCCCCGTACCTATTGGTTTCAGCGATTTAGAAATTTGAAACTGTCATAATATTACTCCAATGTCTAGATAGTGTAAATGGATTTTTTCAAGAAGACTCAAAACTATTATTGATTTTCATCTACAGCCGAAACCTTCCTACCAATAATCCCAATTCATCTGATTGAATTTCCAAAGAGTCCGCATTTGAAGATAATCTCTCGATAGAGCCACTGGTTTGTTGAATTGCCGTTGATGTTTCTTCTATGCCGGCTGCAGATTCCTGCGATATGGTAGCAATGTACTCAATAGACTTGTTAATTTCATTGCTGCCATACACAATTTCTGTTAAATTTTTTGAGACTTGCTCGATTTTTTCTGCCATATTAACAACCGCTTTGTTAATATTTTCGAATGTCTCACCCGTCTCTTTGATTTGAATCGTTCCTTCTCCCACCTGTTGATATCCTAATGTTAATGATTCAGCCACATTCTTAGAGACAGTCTGAATGCCATTTACAATACTTGTAATCTCTCCTACGGAAAGTGATACTTGTTCGGCAAGCTTCCTTACTTCATTAGCAACAACGGCAAATCCTTTTCCATGTTCCCCCGCTCTTGCAGCCTCAATTGCAGCATTTAATGCCAATAGATTCGTTTGATCCGCAATGTTATGAACCACATTAATGAGGTTGGCTATTTTTTTAGACTCATCATCCAAACTTTTAACTTTTTCAATAGAGACACTCACAATATCATAGATCTTATTCATTTGGTCTATAGATTTATTCATCCGTTCATTTCCAATTTCAGTTACGTTCGAAATATCATAGAAAGATTCCTGTATTAATGTCCCATTTTGATTTACAAGGTTTATTCGCTTTGAAAAATGATCCATTTGCTCAGCCAATTCAGTCGTCAAGTGTGCCTGTTGCTCCACCCCGGATGATAACTCCTGCATAGTAGAAGCTACCTGGTTGCTGGCAATATGGATTTCTGCACAAGATTCTTTCATAAAAAGTGATTGATTTTTTACTACTTGAGAATGCTCCGAAATATTTTCTATCATTTCTTTTAAACGGGCCTGTGTATTTTTTATTGAATAAAATAATTGTCCAAATTCGTCGTTCCTATTTTTTCCCTTGAATTTATATTCGAGATTACCTTTAGAAATGTGCTCCATAAAGTCTCTTATCTGTTTTATGGGAGTGGAAAAACTTTTGCTTAAAAAGAAAGCAGTTATGACAACGATAATGATGGTTATGATGCTACCGATTAACAAATAAAGAAATACTTGGCTATTAATTGTCTTGACAATACTCACATCTTGTTTAATTTGCGTTATTCCAATAACCTCTTGTTTAGTGGGATCTAATAGAGGCATATACACTTCATATTGATGGTCATGTTCCCTGGTCATTTCTTTGCCAGCTTTCACTTTATTGATAATCCTATTATCTTTAAACCTTGTTCCGATCTTAGAATCATCAGTAGAAATTAAAATCTGGCCTTCAGGATCCATTATATTAATGTTTACGTCTTTGAGCGTTTTAGTTATGTAGGTGATTGCGGAACTATCTATACCTGTTTGTAAAGTTCCTATTATTTTATTTTCATAAACGAGTGGGACGAACGCACGAACGGCTAGACCACTGTTCCCAAACTCGAAACCAGCCATTTCCTTCCCTTTAATCGTTTCTTGAATCGCAGGCTTATCACTTTTATCATCACCAAATTTTTGTGGATTATGGGCTCGATAAAACACTACACCATTTACATCACCAAATTCAAATACGTCCAGTTTTTGTTCTTTCTTTAATCTTTCAAATATCGGCTGAACGGTCTGAGCAATCGTTTCGCGATCCCCAGTTCTAAATGCTTCTATAAGCTCCTTATTACCGGCATAATAAATGGTCAATTGAAGAAGCTCTTCTGATAAATGATCTAACTGATCGCTAACTGATTCTTTTGTTGAATTCTGGCTATTTGTGAGAATGGATTTAAAGCCAAGATTTGTTTTATAGTACAAGATAGAACTCAAAATTAGTAATGGAATGATAGCAACTGACAGTAAAGAAATAAACAATTTTCGTTTGACAGACAACCTCAATGTTATGCTCCCCCGATCGCCATTTTTTCTTGTAATGCACGATAATTCTCACTATCCATGACCGTTTTTTCAAACGGGATTTCCCCTGGACGTACTTCTTTGTGCGGTCTTCCTAAAGCATAGCCTTGTCCAAAATGGACTCCTTGTTCATAAATAAAGGCTAGATCCTCAGTCCTCTCAATCCCTTCTGCGATAATTTCTGTGGAGGATTGTTTTGCATATTCCACTATTAACTTCACCAATAGCTGTTGTTCCACATTTTGATTGATATTTTGGATCAGTGATTTATCAAGTTTGATAAATTCAGGCTTTAAATACACCAGGGTTTTTAAACTGTTGTATCCGGAACCTACGTCATCAATCGCTATTCGATACCCCTGTGAACGATAATGGGAAAGTACTTTTTCAAAAAGGGCGAAGTCGGTAACTGCACTTTTCTCTGTTAATTCGAAAACGACCTGTTGAGGTGCAATGCCTAGCTCCGTTAAAAGTTCCAGTGTTTCTCCACTTTGATAATTAGAATCTAGTAAAACAAGAGGGTGAATATTAATAAAAATCAATGTTGGTTCTTGCCAAGCAAGACGTTTAAATTGATCGATAAACCGTTTAAGAGATAGATTTCTACAGAAACATTCAAATAGGAATACATGATTGGATTGTCCAACAAATTCATAAAAACATTCCGTGTCCGGAAATAAACGAGTAACAGCTGGACGATTTAATACCTCAAAGCCAATGGTCTTCCCTGTATTCAGGCAAAGAACGGGTTGAAAAAATGTATCTAAAGCATAGCTATTCATAATAGAATGTAATTCTCTAAGCCTCTTATAATGTAAGAAGTCCTTCTTTACTCTGTTATTGAAGTACTTAAAGTATGAAAAAAATGTTTTTTTACCAAATGAAGAGTGTGACTGGCTGGTTGCATGGCTGTACATAAGTTGCACCTCTTTATTTAAATTAGATACAAATTAAGCATAATTTACAAATATTAAAATCATGTAAACCGATTGAAAATTCTTAGTAAATTTTAACGCTGTCCTAGAAGAATTAAACTTTTATTTACATAGTCTTAATACCCCATTAGAAATTTATTAATATTTTCCAATTATGATATATATAGCGGGGATAGCATGTGTGGCTATCATGGTATATGGCGTAGGCGGAGCCAATACTATTAGTACATTACATACTTGCAACACTAAAGGGGTGTTATATCTAAGAAATAATTTATGGATGAATGCCGAATACATAGTAAAAAAAAATCTGCATCCAGATTGCTTGGATACACAATTTGGGTGCAGATAAATTTCAAAATCATAATAGTGTGAAACATACTTTTATTATGCGTTTAAATTAATACGTTCTCCTGTTAAAAAAATAAAAAAAGATGAGGATAAAAAGAACCTGCAATAATTGTTTGCAGGTTCTTCATTTTAAAATCAAATTAATTATTTATTTTTTTGATTTCCTTTTGCATCTCTTTCAACTTCCATTTTTGTTACAGGAAGATAACCTTGTTCTTTTAATAGATTATTTTGGATATCATCTGACATCATGAAGTCAAGGAATGCTTTGGCAAGATCTGTTGACTCTCCCTTAGTATAGGAGTGCTCATACGCCCAAACTGGGAATTTGCCAGTTTGTACGTTTTCTGCAGTTGGCTCTACTCCGTCAATGGCAAGTGGTGTTACCGTATTATCAGTGAAATAAGAGAATGCAAGATAACCAACTGCACCGTCCGTTTCATTAATGATCTTTTTAACTGTATTGGATGAATCTTCTGTAATACCTTCAGCAGGCGTTGCGCCATCAAGTGCAAATTTATTAAATACTGCACGGGTTCCTGAAGAATCAGGGCGATTAACTAGAACGATTTTTTGGTCTTTTCCGCCAAGCTCTTTCCAGTTTGTGATTTTACCTGTGAAAACTTTAATCAGATCTTCTTTTTTAATATCTTTAATGCCAACTTTAGGATTAACAGCTGCTGTCATACCTACAACCGCTACTTTATGATCAACTAACTGGTCTGCCGGAATTCCTTCTTTTTCT
>NZ_JBALNY010000055.1:0-3441 GCF_036962145.1 Bacillus sp. JJ1764
GTTCAATTGAATTCAAGGGAAAAACATATGAGATGGGGGCGATTATGGGGTTGCCATCCTATCAAAATACAAAAGAGGTCATGGAGGAATTGAATCTACTGGAAGGTGGCCCACTGCTGGAAAGAAAATTTTTTAATAGTAGCGGTAGAAGAATACCGCAAATACCCATTGATCAAATAGAAAAATTCACAAAGGAGTTTAAACGTCTTCCGGATATTTTGGAGAGTTATTCACATTTGAAAGAGCCAGGATTTCTCCACTTACCACTTGAATTATGTCAACCATTTACCACATGGTGCGTAGAACATGAACTATTTGTTGTAGAACAAATATTTAGACATTATTTTACAACATTTGGTTTTGGCAATATTAGCGAAGTGCCAGCTGCCTATGTATTGAAATTTTTAACCTACGAAAATTTAATTTCTTTCATTGAAATCACTTATTTGATCACATGGCCTAAGGGAGTAGAAAAACTAGTTCAACGAATGGCAGAACAAATAGATGATGTACGGCTTACATGTGCAGTGACCCAAATCGAAAAAAGAAAAGATGGTAAGTTACGGGTTCACACAGATCATGGTGGTTTTGAATTTGACAAGGTTATTTATACATCACCATTACACAGCCTATCTCGAATGATGCAATTAGGAAAGGAAGAAGAAGAATTAATTGGAGAAATTCAATATGAACACTTTCGAGTGTATGCTTACCAAATGGATAATTTTCCGAAACTCTCAGGCTACATTCCCTCTAATATGTATCCTGATCGAAAGGGACATATGATGGCTTGGTTTTACCGCTGGGGGGATGAAGGGGCTACTGATTTGGTTACTGTATATGTATTGGAAAATGAAGAAATGACAAATGAACAGATGCGAGAAACAATTGAGTGCGAATTACGTAATCTTGGTGGGGAGAATATCCGTCTTTATATGATGAAACGTTGGGAACATTTTCCACATGTTAATTCCACTGCCTTACGACAAGGCTTCTATGAGAAACTTGAACACCGGCAAGGAAGAAATGGATTGTATCTTGCTGGGGAAATTATGAACTTTTCAACGATTGAAAACTGTATTACATACGCGAAATTCTTAGTAGATCGTTATTTTTAATAGTATTTTAAAAAGTTTTACTTTCGACTCAGGTTTACAGACAATCTTTCATTAATCGTTTTTTAGCAACAAATACAGGGAGTATATAAAGATTATTGGGATGTAAACTTAACTTTAAAGGAAACTTCTAGAATGTTGTTATATCAACATCCTTGTGGATTTGAACGGTCAATTACGATGAATTATATTCAAAGTAAGCAAGGAATTATAACATTGTGAAGGAGGTTTCAATTATGTTTTTATTTGAACATATTCCCTGGTATTCTGTCGTGATGTGGTTTGTAGTATTAGGGGCATTAATTCTGGTTAATGAAATGGCCCGGAGGAACAAATGGTTCTCATTATTTTTATTTCTATTGGTACCTATTGTGTTAACGATTGGAGTTTGGCCTCATACAGCAGATAAGGATTCAGGTGTAGGGACATGGTTTCATTGGGTAAAAGTTTATTCAGCATTGGCAGGCTGTTTAGGCTTCATGGCGCTCCGGTTTATTAAGGGGTTAAATACCAATAAGTACATGTTGATGTTTCCGGCATTTATTTTATCGCTAAATATTCTTGAAGCGGTCATCCGTGATTTTCAGGTTTCAGGTTTACACGGTATGATCGATGGAGTAATGATGGTGGGCGGGCCGTGGAATATCATGAATGGTATTGCTGGGATATTAAATATCGTGACAATTTCAGGTTGGATGGGCATCATTATCAGTAAAGATAAATATAGGGATATGGTTTGGCCGGATCAATTGTGGTTTTGGATTATTGCCTATGATCTTTGGAACTTTACCTATGTTTACAACTGTGTTTCAGACCATTCCTATTATGCGGGTGCAGCGTTGTTAATTTCTTGTACTATTCCTGCTTTCTTCATGAAAAAAGGAGCCTGGTTGCAACACCGCGCACAAACACTGGCAATTTGGATGATGTTTACAATGTCATTTCCGGCTTTCGTAGGGGATTCAATGTTTGCTGTTCAATCATCCCATAGTGAAGCAGCATTATGGTTCATGAGCAGTGTATCATTGGCTTCCAATATCGCTGTGTTTGTTTATCACATATATAAGATCATCAAGCATAAACGGAATCCATTAAAAGAAGAAGTGTACACAGATTTAAAACAATCTAAGGAATTAGTGGAAAGCAATGGATATACTCCTAATATAGCTTCGTAGATAAATCTGGAATAAATCTGCTAATTGTAGAAATAAGAATAGGAAGAAGGCCCTCATAACTGTTTTATGAGGGCTTGTTTTATTTGAATTTTAACTTATCAAATAGTAAAGGACTAATGATTAGAATTTTGCATAAAAAAACACCGATTTACGGTGCATGATAATGATTTTTTGATTATGTTGTAGCTTTTGCTTCTTTCGCTATATTGTTCTTTATATACACAACTACTACTAAAATTATTGCCATTGCAATTGGAATGATGGAGTGGAGTGATTCAGGAACATTGATAGGAAGCTTTTCTAATCCTTTGTCTTCAACCATCATTTTGCCAGCAGCATAGGTTAATAATCCTGCACCTACATAAACGATGATTGGAAATCTCTCCATCAGATTCGTTAGTAGTTTGCTTCCAAAAATAATGATAGGGATAGAAATGGCAATTCCAATAATAATCGGCAGAATTCCATCTGCAACACTAGATAACGCAATCACATTATCAATAGACATGGTGAAATCCGCAATCGCAATCGTTTTGATCGCCCCTATAACTTTATCGGATGCATTAATCTTCGTGTTTTCTTCCTCTTTGTGGGCAATTAAGTTATAGCTGATCCGCAATAAGATTAGCCCGCCTACTAATTGAAGAAATGGCAATCCTAAAAACTGAATTAAAACGGTTGCTGCTAGAATTCTTAATAAAATAGCCATTATTGTCCCACCGAAAATGGCTCGGTTCCTTAAATGCTGTGGGACTTTACTAGCGGCTAAAGCAATTACCACTGCATTATCACCCGATAACAAAATATCGATTCCGATTAAACTTAAGATTTCCAGTGCTGTCATTTCTCAGGTTTACCCCCTGTGTATATGTATCTTTTTTTGAACTTCTATGAAAAAGGTATACCAAATTATTTTGGATTTAGAAATGAAAGAATTATGCCGGTTAATATGTATGATTTAAAAATAGGCATAAAAAATAAATTGATAGAACCTAATATATTTATAAAAAAGAAGCTGTATATATTATAATACTATAACGATAAGATGGATGCACCTTTGGAATAATTTAATTAATAATTAGAAAATGAGGAATTTGTGGATTATATTTCTTCAAAATGGAAGTTGAATGTGCAGGGAAATTAAGTCTTGG
>NZ_JBALNY010000055.1:3514-6820 GCF_036962145.1 Bacillus sp. JJ1764
TAAATAAGTGAAATGGGTGTGGCAAATATATTCTACCAAAGCAATTGAGGTGATTTACAAGTGTGTTTATTAAACAAAACTTGAAAATCAGCCTTAAAGGTAAAAAAAGGTGAGAGGAAGTACCGTTGTATTCTGCTTACGTACCCCAATAAGGGGTAAATAATGAGATGCCGTTAGTCAAACTCACCACCATTATTAATAACGAAATTTAAAAAAGAAGGAAGATCCCATATTCAAAAATCATATTATTCTCCTGTTAATTCTTCTTCAAAGAAAAAAGTATTTGGATATTCATTAACAATGTATGAATACCTTTTCATGTTTTTAACATACTGACATTTAGAGATTGTTACAGATTCACCGGATTCTTTTATTTTAACCTCTTCACCAATTGAAAAAAGACTTTCCTTCATTCTCTCTCACCTTCTCTTCTATCTAAAATAGTCCAATCATAAATTGTTCGTAACGTTTTAGAGGACTTTACAATATAAGTTTGACAGAACTTCTTAATATTATCCNNAGTAAATTTACTTTCTGTGTTATTGCAATTACTTATAAAAAGTGTTATTCTAATACAGAATTGTTTTTGTTCGGTGTTTAAGATAGGAAAAGTTGAACTTTTTGTCTAGATGATCACTGTGAACAAGGATGGTATATCATTGTGTGCTTAATGACACACTGGGAGGCAACAAAAATGGAAAAAGGTAAAGTAAAATGGTTTAACAGTGAAAAAGGCTTCGGATTCATCGAACGCGAAGGCGGAGACGATGTATTCGTACATTTCTCAGCAATCCAAAGCGAAGGTTTCAAAACTCTTGACGAAGGTCAAGAAGTAACTTTTGACGTAGAACAAGGCCAACGCGGACCTCAAGCTTCTAACGTTCATAAAGCTTAATTATTAGAAAAACAATAATAGGCAGACTCTTATTTGGGTCTGTTTTTTATTTATTATAGCCTTTTATTATTTACATTCTTGAGGGGGAAAATCATTTTTATGTCAGTTGAAGTAGGCAGCAAAGTACAAGGTAAAGTTACAGGCATTACAAATTTCGGAGCATTTGTGGAATTGCCGGATGGATCAACAGGTCTTGTGCACATAAGTGAAGTAGCAGATAGTTATGTAAAAGACGTAAATGACTTTATCAAAGTAGGCGACCAGGTTGAAGTAAAAGTAATTGGTATGAAGGATGGAAAAACTTCCCTGTCAATCAAAAAAGCAGTCGATAAACCTGAAGGACAAACCTCTTCATATTCACAGCGTCCACCACGTCCTGCTAGAGGAGATAACCGTTCTAAAGATTTTCGATCTAAGGGAAATTTTAAACCAAAGGAAAGTTTTGAAGATAAAATGGCTAAGTTTTTAAAGACCAGTGAAGAAAATTTGTCTACCCTCAAACGGAACACTGGGGCAAAACAAGGCGGTAGAGGTGGAAGACGGGGTTAATTACTTCGTTTATTACTATTGTTTCATTTGGACCGGATATGCTGTGCATGTTTGGTCTTTTTTTGAAAATTAATTCATACTTTACAGATAGGAATTATAGGTTTATAATTTAATTAATTTAATAAAACTATGATCAGACCGAAAACTTGAAGGAGTGGTTTTGATGAGGAACGATGATGAAAAAAAACGCCAAAAACTAATTAATAAGCTAATTTTTTTAAATGTATATAATAAAGAAGACCAACAGCTTAATTGGATGACACTTGCTAAATTAAAATATGAGTATCGAAAATATAAATTACACAACCATCCTCACGGTGAGTTTGGTTCGATTCAATGGATATAAATGTAAAGGGACTTAGAGAATTTCTCTAAGTCCTTTTAACATTGTTTTAGCCTTTTCCGGATACTTGTTCTCCGGTTGCTTCAAATTTTAATTCAGGAGGTCGCTTCTTGAACAATTTCGTAAAGTAAAACAAATACGTAAATCCAACTTCAGCCCAAATTCCTCCAAGTATCAATGCATGTCTATCTAAATTGTCAAAAGTCAAAAATTAAAACAGCACCGATTAGCTGTAAATTGCCCCAGTATAAGCATCAGAATCCTCCCGAGAACTTATTGCTTCTTTTTCTTTTTAAAACAACTATAACAAATTGGCACAAAATTTGTTCATGAAAAGGATTAGTAACTTTCCTTACCATAATCATAATAAAAATCATAAAAACACAAATAATTCAAAAAAATGAGAAAAAAGAAGGAAAAAGCACTATTGAGAACAAAAAACGTTCTTAATAGAGATTTTTGGCCTTTGTATAATAATTAGTTTCCTGTTATTGTCGGGATGAATGTCTGTCTGCTCATAGGGGGTGGAACTAGCTTTCAAATCTATTTTAAAGGTGGTGAAAAAGATTTTTCGAAAGTGGCAGAAATTTTATGCAGTATTCTTTTCCATGGTTCTACTGATTTCGGGTAATATCCCGGTGGTGAGTGCCCATGGACTTGGCCAATGGATCTGGTGGAATGAAGAAGGAGACATGACTACCCACCATTTCGGTGCCAATCAGGAAATTTGGATTCACACCGGGAAGATGCAGATTATTCCCGAATGCTCTGAAGGGAGCCCTGATGGACTAACTTCCTGGACTAATCTTTACGTGGTTCCGACCGGTAGTGTCAATGAGTTGGATTATGGGAAGAAATTGGAAGATGTTTCCGGAGAGCCAAATGCAGTCATGAGCTTGTCGAGCGGGATCTTTATTTCAGAATTGATAGGGACAACAGGGCCCGACGGAAAAATCGGACCGGGCACGTACGACATCATCTTTGACGAATGTCAAAATGAAAAGTTTGACCCTATCGATGGGATTATTGAAAAAGCATTTACCGTAGAGTACACCGCGGGAGTCGTTCCTCCTCTAGACCTTACGAAAATGAAGGAGGATGCGAAAAAGGAAGCTGAACACTGGGAAAAATACGAGAAGTGGGCAAGTAAGCTGTTTAAATCCGCAAAAGTAATTGACGCCCATAACCCAAACGAAAAGATGGTGGATTTCCTGATGAGATCAGGGCTTCAAGATCCTCGGGATGCCGCACTCCTCCAGTTGGCTAATCAGGCAAAGCATTATAAGGGGATTGCAGCAGACCCGCCGGATCCCAATTTTCGGGAGATCGTTCCAATTGGAACTAGACCGGTTCTCGATTTCCAAAGTAGTAATGCTGTAGATGTTGCCATGCAGAACCTAGCCAATGAGGTTACTAATGAGCAAGCAATCACAAAGCAGCTATGGACTCTCCTTGAAAAATACCAAGGGGCCCAAGCTAACGGAAGTGTCAACTGGGCAATGACTCATGTAAAGGCGCT
>NZ_JBALNY010000055.1:6869-25368 GCF_036962145.1 Bacillus sp. JJ1764
ACTATCAGCAGATCCTCGCCCTTTGACGCAAGCAATGGCCGATTTGGAGCAGTTACGCACTCGAATCTCCGATAGTGGGTTGACAGATGAAGAAGTCCGCCATTTGTTGGGACTAGGGTTCAGTGATGCTGAGATTGCAAAGTTTAAGGACGATTTTTCAAAGCAGGATTTTATCTGGACGAAAAACGATATGCTCCAGGAAGGCTCCGCCATAATAGACGTTAATAACACGTTCGGTACTAATCTTGTAGCTTTCGGAAATCAAATCGTCAGCGTGATCAATCAATTGCTTCAGGACCCAACTCTTAATGATGAACAACCTGTTGCAAAGGCTGGCGGACCATATTCGGGGACTGAAGGGACGGAAATGACCTTTGACGGTTCCGCCTCGACGAGTTCGGCCGGAATTTCTAAGTATCAATGGGATTTGGATGGAGATGGCACTTTTGAAGATGCCGAGGGAAAAACTGTAAAACATACATTTTCGAAACCTTTCCACGGCTACATAGGGCTAAAGGTAACCGATGGAAAAGGTAATTCGAGTATTGATTATTCTGATCTAATGATAGCAAACGTCAACCGTCCGCCAGTTATTTCCACAAGCGCCCCTGAGGGACGATTTGTAGAGCTTCATATTGGAGAAAGTAGTTCGTTTGCACTGACGGCCTCAGATGCAGACGGGGATCAGCTATCGGTGGAGTGGTTCGTGGATGGCGTTTCAAAAGGAGCACGAACTTCATTTAGCTACAACACAACTGCTACTGATGTGGGACTGCACAGGATTGAGGCTGTTGTTTCCGACACAAGTCCACTCGGGGGATCAACACGTATAGGCTGGACTGTTCAGGTGCTCAGACCATTGCCTTCGTCCATAGTGCTAAATCCAGCGAACAAGTCTTTGCGAGTAGGTGCTGAGCACACGCTGAAGGCGACCGTGCTAGACGATCAGAGCCAAGTGGTGAGGGGATTTGAAGTTAAGCTGAAAATAGAAGGTGTCAACCCGGGAACTTTGACCGCAACGACTGACAGCTCCGGGGTGGCTACATTTAGCTATGTCGGCGAACATGAGGGATCAGATACAGTGACGGCAACAGCAGCGCTACTCACATCAAATAAAGCTAATGTCTCGTGGATTTCGGCGGATAGCATTGCACCGGTGACTACAGCTTCGCTTTCTCCGGAAAAGCCGGATGGCCAAGATGGTAAATATGCCTCCCCTGTGACTGTCTCACTCAGTGCGAGTGATAATGACACGGGTGTTGCAGTAACTGAATACAGGGTAAACGGAGGAACTTGGAAGAATTATACAGGTCCTTTCTCCATTGGTACGGATGGAACATACTCGGTGGAATACCGAAGCAAAGACAACACAGGGAATGAGGAAACTGTAAAGTCTATTTCTTTTACAATCCTCTATCCAGTTGAGAACCCCGACACTGAAGCGCCAGCAACCACTGCGACCATTAATCCAACACAGCCGGACGGTAAAGAGGGTTGGTACATTTCGTCACCAGTAAAGGTTACACTAAGTGCATCTGATGACATGTCGGGAGTCAAGGCGACACTTTTCTCATTAGATGGCGGTGATTGGAAGGATTACAGCTCCCCAGTGAGTATCTCTGATGAAGGACAGCATAACTTTGAATACCGCAGCACTGACTATAAAGGGAACCAGGAAACGGTGAAATCCATAAGCTTCCGAATAGACACAAACAAACCTAATTTATCCTCGACACTAAATCCAGCGTTCCCGGATGGGGAGAACGGATGGTACGTAAGTCCGGTAATTCAGACGGTATCTGTATCGGACGGGGGTTCAGGCCTCTCCCACACGGATTACCGAATAGACAATGGGGATTGGCAGGCTTATTCGAACTCGATTAAGTTTGACACCGATGGAACCTATAAAGTTGATGTGCGGGCAGAAGATCTTGCGGGAAATTTAAATTCACTTCAGACGGTCACCGTTAAGTTGGATCGAGTAAAGCCCTTGACTACTGCTGTGGTGAATCCGTCAACACCTAATGGAGCTGATGGAGACTACGCCTCGGATGTATCGATTACGTTAACGGCTTCGGATGGAGATTCGAAAGGTTCGGGACTGGCGAAAACCGAATACCGCTTGGACGATGCAATTTGGAAGTCATATGATGGATCACCCATTATCGTCTCATCTACCGGATCTCACAAAGTGGAGTACCGGAGTGTGGACAAAGCGGGTAACATAGAAGACACGAAGAGCGTCTCATTCGTCATCGATAAGGCGAAGGCACCTCAAGTCTTCTTTAATCCGCAGACGGGTGGGCGAAATGTGTCACTGCTTGAATCTGGGGCAACTGTTATTGCAACTTCAAGCTCTTATGACGGATTTCATACACCACAAGCAATGCTAGATTTCTCCTCGGCATCACTGTATCCTTGGGCTACTAGCAGTCTTACTAACCAGTATGTGAAATTTGCTCTAGCAGGAAACAAAACTTACCTGATTGATAAAGTTCAGCTTATGCCAAGAATAGACTATGCCAATCAAAGGGTTAAGGATTTTGAAATAGCTGTTTCCACGACTACTCCCGACAATTCAGCTTTTACCACGGTTTTGAAGGCGACGGCGGCTGATAACGGGAAATTGCAGGATTTCATTCTGGAGAAACCGGTTATGGCAAAGTACATCATGTATCGCCCATTAAACACTCAAGGAAGCAGCACGGTTATCTCCACCCAGCAGCTAAAGGTCAACACCGGTCAGGAGGGCGGTAAAACCGTTCATTTTGACAATCTCACTTCGGTTGATCCCGAAGCGACCATTGTGAGCTGGAACTGGGATTTTGGAGATAAAAATACAAGTACAGAACAGTCTCCAACACATACGTACGGAGCTCCGGGTACGTATAAAGTCACACTTACGGCCACAGATTCTAAAGGAAAAACGGGCACTTTCAGCTTGAATCAGACCGTATTTGAACCAGCGGTGGCGGATTTCACTTTTGATCCTGTGACGATAAACGAAGGGCAGTCGGTAACCTTTACTGACACTTCCGTTCAGCCAAATGGAGGAAGTGAAGTTCAGCGAACCTGGAACTGGGGCGATAACACTCCTGAAATAGTAAAGGACGGGGCAACATCCTCAGCTTCAGTTGCGCATACGTTTAAGGACAATGGAACTTACATGGTGAATCTACTGATTTTGGATGACAAAGGACAGGATGCCCGTCAGCAGAAACCTGTAACTGTCAATAATCTACCCCCAACCGTCACTGTAACGGGCAAGCAGTATGTAAAGTCAGCTCAAAGCATATCGTTTAACCCTACTATTAAGGACCCGGGCGGTGATGCCGTCACCTGTAAATGGGATTTCGGAGACAATACTGGTTCGAATCAATGTTCCGCTTCCCATATATATCCTACATTAGGGGATGGAGCAGAAGATAAGAACTACACAGCTAAATTGACAGTAACAGATAAAGACGGTGCATCCGTAACAATAACTACTGACGTAGTGGTTTACTCCCCATATATTAATACCGGTTCAGCCATTACTGACAGCGATTTATACTTCAGCCGATACTGTGCGGCGGATAACGTGAGAAAGCTTCAATTCACCTATGATGGGAATGTTGGTTTCTCCTTGACAAGTCCGCAACCGGTTTCTAAGGTGGGCTACGCAGATGGACTCATTTTTGCACCGGACGGCGACCTGCTGTCAGGGGGAGGTAGCTATGTTTACAAAATCAACCGAGAGACAGGTGAATCAATTAAACAGCCCGCCGGAGCAACCGCTTATCATCTAATGCTAGATAAGAGCGGCAAGAAGCTTTGGGCGGCAGGAATACCTGGCTCTTTGATTGAGTTTCCATTAGATCCTGTATTTGGGCCAGGTACTGTTCATTCGATTAGCGGTGACGAAAACGCAGTAACCTCAGTTGCTTTCGATGCAGCGGGGAATGCTTTTTACACAAATAGCCGTGCTGACGGATATGGTACTTTCGGGAAAATTGACCTGACGACCTTCAAAACTACCCGTCTGCTTTCGAATGTACAGGCGGCACACGGAATGTTCTTTGACAGCTATACAGGACACTTAATATTAGACGGTGGCAATCAATTGCTTCAGTTCGATCCAGTCACCGAAAAAGTGGTCTCAGTTTACACTTCCCCTGTTGGCGTAACGTTTGATCAGGGGGCAGCCGATGGAAAGGGACATATTTTAGTGGCTAGCAACTCCGGCCACTTGTTATTCCTTGATTATTCCAAAAGTAAGGAAGTGGGAAACCCGCATAACTTTACAGCGACTCCTTATGTGGAATCATGTATGGACGATGTGGCCCCGTTATCCGGATTTGGTTCCGTACCGCCAACTTCTATAGAGTTGACCCCATCTGTGGCAGATCATACAGTGGGAGACACCACTGAAATGAAGGCACTCGTCAAGGATGCCAAGGGTCACGTGGTTGCTGGTTATCCCGTCAACTTGAAAGTGACTGGAGCAAATGCCGGAACGTACACAGTCCTATCCAATGCGGATGGAATTGCAACTTTCTCTTACAAGGGAACTAATGGTGGAGAAGATACTGCAGTGGCCACTGCAGGGAAGGCGATTTCAGCCTCTGCTAAAGCAAAATGGAAATACCCAGCTGCAGCCGTTAAGCTGACTCCAGCTTCTGCAACACAAATCATCGGGGAGGAACATCAGTTGAAGGCAACGGTTCTCGACAGTAATGACGCCCCAAAAACCGGAGTCACCGTTAAACTGGAAATTACGGGAGAGAATCCATCAATATTAACCGGTATGACGGATTCGAACGGAGAGGTTTCTTTTTCTTACAAAGGGGAAAAGGCGGGAACAGACACGTTGACAGCAAAAGTTACAGAGGGGACGAAGGTCATTGCTTCTGATCCTGCTGCCGTGACATGGAAGCTCCGAGATGTGGCACCTCCTGTGACGACAGCTGTTGCGAATGCGGTAGATGGGCCTTCTGGCGGATGGTACCACTCTGCCGTTACTGTATCTTTAACGGCGTCCGATGATGTCTCCGGTGTCAAATCAATCGAGTACAGAATCCCGGGGGGGGAATGGAACCTCTATACAGCTCCCCTTTCGCTCACTGAGAACGGTATCTACACGTATGAATACCGTAGCACCGACAACGAGGGAAATGTAGAGACGGCGAAAACCATCATCGTGAATCTTGATAAGGCAGCACCTGTTACTTTGTATCATCTAGATCCTATTTATTCGAAAAATAAATTGGGTCAGACCTACATCAGTGGATTCAATGTAAGCTTGCGAGCCTCTGATACTGGAGGATCAGGAGTTGATAAGACGTATTATCGGATTAACGGTAGTTCCTGGCAGACTTATAATGGTTCCTTTATTGTGACCGCTGGCGTTACCCATACGGTGGAATACTATACCATAGATAAGGCCGGCAATGTCGAAGGGCCGACTAACAAAATGGATTTTGATCGAGGTGTTTTCACGGGAGCCGGCAAATACTAGAAATGGAGGATATTAGATATGGAACTGGAAAAAGTAAACTCTGAACAGCCGGCCAAAAAAGCCTGGGAAAAGCCAATTTTAGAGTCCTTAAGTATCAGCAAGACGGAATATTGGGAATTCAGGTGGAATGATGAAACAAACTTTTGGCAGAATGTGTGGGTAAGCATGAGCTAAAACTATCAATTTATCTTAGGAAAAGGAAGGAGCTCACCTGGGGGGCACCTTCCTTTTTTGTTCAAGAAGCTCCGTTCACTGTCAGGATTGTATGATATACACTACTGCATGTGCATTTTCTTTTTGATATTTTCTTGAAGTAATCAAGGTATGAGGTGTAAGATTTTAACTATAAATAACTTTATAAAATGAGGGATTAGCTTGAAACAATTTAATAACATTTATTGCGTTGGACGTAACTATGTCGAACATGCCAAAGAATTACAAAATGAAGTGCCGACTTCTCCGATGATTTTTTCCAAACCGACTCACGCCCTAATAAAAGCAACGGGTCAAGAAATTTCCTTGCCTGGGAATCGTGGGTCTATTCATTATGAAACAGAAATTGTGATTAGGATGGGCAGATCCTATGAAAAAGGATTAATAGTGGATGAAATGGTAGACAGTATGGCAATCGGTATTGACTTTACACTAAGGGATGTGCAAAGTGAACTTAAGAAAAAAGGGCATCCATGGTTATTGTCAAAAGGATTTCCGAATTCAGCTATTGTAAGCCAATTTATACCTTTCCCTGGAGTAGACGAAATGAAACAGATAGACTTTTCCCTTCTTAAGAACGGTGATAAGGTGCAGCAAGGAAATATACAGAATATGATATTTGAATTACGGACTATAATAGATTTCATCGCACTTAACTTTGGTTTAGGAGAGGGAGATTTGATTTTTACCGGAACCCCAGAAGGTGTTGGCCCCATTAAAGATAGGGATCATTTAACACTATGTTGGGGAGACAACATTCTAGGCGACTGTCTGGTAAACCTAAATGAAACGAATCCGGGAGAAAACTGAAAACAATACCCCTTTAAAGGATTCCAGTTGGGTTGATCATAACATGAATCAGCTTGTCCCTGTATCCTCACAAATGGGGTATAAGTATTTATGCTTCGGGGACGCTAAAAACGGTAGAATTGTATTATTTGTAGGGAGTGATACGTTATGATGCTTTGTGATTGGAAAGATTTTTCAACGGATGCAGATACCTATACGTTGGAAGATTTTGAAGCAACCATTGGCGACGAATTTGAGGCAATGATGTTTAAAACAAATGAACAGATTCCGTCTTATATCTGGACCACAAATCATGTAGTAATTGTAAAAAAATATGAAAAACTTTTAACAGATATCTCCTTTGAAAAAATACCNNTTGTATTATTGGAAAAAAGTTATATTCTTAATTTAAAGGCCCATTACTTTTAGTAGTAAGGGCCTTTTATTATATACATTTACATAACAAAAATATAATATCCAATATTTAAAACTGCAAACAACTAATAAAAAGTTCTCACCTAAGTATGATAAAAAAGTACCCGGTTTATTGAAGAAGAAACTGTCTGATCAACATTAAGTTTGCACTTTCAATAACAACTAGGGTTTTTGAAACAGCAATCTTAGGAGGATTCTAAAGCATGGCAATTACCGAGAAAACAGCAGTTGGAGTACAAACTGTTTCTGAAACGATAAATGATCTAGTTGCAAAAGGGCAGAAGGCGTTAAAAGAATTTGAGGGCTTTAATCAAGAACAAATAAATAAAATTGTTCATGCAATGGTTTTAGCTGGTTTAAGTGAACATATGCGACTTGCCAAAATGGCAGTTGAAGAAACGGGTCGAGGAGTTTATGAAGATAAAATCATAAAGAATATATTTGCAACCGAATATATTTGGAATTCAATTAAAGATAATAAAACAGTTGGTGTCATTAGCGAAGATAAACAAACGGGCATAATTGAAATAGCAGAGCCGGTTGGAGTAGTTGCAGGTGTAACACCAACCACAAACCCTACATCAACCACCATGTTTAAATCGATTATTTCGATTAAAACAAGAAATCCCATTATTTTTGCCTTTCATCCTTCTGCACAAAAATGTAGCAGAGAAGCAGCTAAAATCCTTTTAGAAGCTGCAGTGAAGGCGGGGGCTCCAGAGAATTGTATACAATGGATTGAAGTTCCTTCTTTAGAGGCAACTAAAAGCCTCATGAATCACGACGGAGTGGCCCTCGTCTTAGCGACAGGTGGATCAGGGATGGTTAAATCCGCTTATAGCACAGGAAAACCGGCTTTAGGTGTGGGACCTGGTAATGTTCCTTGTTATATTGAAAAAACAGCTAAAATTAAGCGTGCGGTTAATGATGTAATCCTATCCAAGACATTTGACAATGGAATGATTTGTGCATCTGAACAGACCATTGTAGTGGATGAGGCCATATACGATGAAGTGAAAAAAGAATTTGCAGATAATAATTGTTATTTTGTTACACCAGAAGAAAAGAAAAAATTAGAAGGTCTTGTCATTAATGAAAATACTTGTGCCGTCAATGCTGATATTGTCGGTAAATCTGCCTATGAAATCGCATCATCTGCAGGTGTGAATGTACCAGAGGATACCAAAATTCTCATTGTGGAATGTGAAAGTGTAGGTGAACCATTAACCAGGGAGAAATTGAGTCCGGTTCTAGCTGCCATTAAGGTGAAAGGGACAGATGAAGGGTTTGATACTTGTCAAAAAATCCTTGAGTTTGGCGGGCTTGGACATTCTGCCGTTATTCATAGTAATGATGATGAGATTCAAAAAGAATTTGGTCTACGGGTAAGGGCTTACCGCGTGATTCTAAATTCTCCTTCTACCCATGGCGGAATTGGTGATTTATACAATGCATTCATTCCTTCACTAACATTGGGATGCGGCTCATATGGTAAGAACTCAGTTTCCGCCAATGTCACTTCAGTTCATTTGTTAAATTTTAAAAAGTTAGGAAGAAGAAATAACAATATGCAATGGGTAAAACTTCCACCAAAAATCTATTTTGAACGGTATTCTACTCAGTATTTAGAAAAGATGGACCGTATTAATAAAGCCTTTATTGTTACTGATGAGGCTATGGTTAAACTGGGCTATGTAGATGTCATTAAATATCATTTAGAAAAACGAAGTGAAAGAGTCCAGATTGAAATCTTCTCGGATGTTGAACCCGATCCTTCAGATATTACAGTTTTAAAAGGTGCAGAACGAATGAGGGCATTTGATCCCGATACCATTATCGCTTTTGGTGGAGGATCCGCAATGGACGCTGCTAAAGGTATGTGGATGTTCTTTGAATATCCTGATACTTCATTGGAAGGCCCGAAACTTAAATTCCTTGATATTCGTAAACGGGCTTACAAATACCCTGAGTTGGGTCGTAAAGCACAATTTGTAGCAATACCAACGACTTCTGGAACAGGTTCAGAGGTTACTCCATTTACAGTTATTACGGATAAAAAGAACAATATTAAATATCAATTAGCTGATTATGAGTTGACACCGGATGTAGCTATTATCGACCCACAGTTTGTAACAACCGTTCCGAAAAGTATTACAGCGGATACGGGTATGGATGTTTTAACTCATGCGATTGAAGCTTATGTAAGTGTTTTAGCAAATGATTATACGGATGGGCTCGCTCTACAAGCAATTAAATTAGTGTTTAATTATTTACCAAGAGCTTATCGAGATGGCAATGATTTAGAGGCTCGTGAAAAAATGCATAATGCCTCTGCGATAGCAGGTATGGCATTTGCCAATGCATTCTTAGGTATTAATCACAGTTTGGCCCATAAAATCGGAGCAGAATTCCATATCCCGCACGGACGTGCGAATGCCATATTAATGCCGCATGTCATCCGATTTAACGCTAAGAAGCCTACAAAGTTTACTGCATTCCCTAGGTATGAATACTTTATCGCCGATCAACGTTATGCAGAAATAGCACGTATGTTGGGATTGAAAGCTTCTACCACGGAAGAAGGCGTTGAAAGTCTCATAACAGCAATCACTAATTTAGGGAAAGAATTAAATATTGAAATGAGTATTGCAGCACAAGGTATAAGTGAACAAGAGTTTAAAGAAAAGCTTTCGTATTTAGCAGACAAAGCCTTCGAAGATCAATGTACAACGGCAAACCCTAAAATGCCACTTGTAAAAGAGCTTGAAGAAGTATATTTAAATGCTTTTAAAGGTGTTTAAATAGGTGGTATTAATAATAAAAACGGAGCTGTTTTGAGCTCCGTTTTTATTAAAACTCCATTAGAGGTGAGTAAGGATGGAACAATGGGAAGGATTTATAAAAGGTCAATGGACAAGAAGGGTAGACGTTCGGGACTTCATCATTAAGAATTACTCTCCATATGAAGGGAATGATTCCTTTTTAGCAACGTCTTCAGAAGCAACCCAAAAACTATGGAACAAGGTAATGGAATTGACGAAACAGGAACGGGAAAAAGGCGGAATCCTTGATATGGATACTGAAATTGTTTCTACGATTACCTCTCATGGTCCTGGGTATTTGGATAAAGATCTTGAAAGGATAGTCGGAGTTCAAACAGACAAACCTTTCAAACGATCCATGCAGCCTTTTGGAGGAATTCGTATGGCTAAGGCAGCATGTGAATCATTTGGGTTTACACTAAGTCCGGACGTGGAGAAAATTTTTACAGAGTACCGCAAAACACACAATCAGGGTGTATTTGATGCCTATACAAAAGAAATGCTGCTTGCCCGTAAAGCAGGGATTATTACCGGATTGCCTGATGCCTATGGACGAGGAAGGATTATTGGGGATTACCGCCGGGTCGCATTATATGGAATAGATTTTCTAATGAAAGAAAAACTAAAGGATTTCCAAAATACTAGTACTATCATGACAGAAGATAACATCCGTTTACGTGAAGAGCTTTCCGAGCAATATCGAGCACTTAATGAACTGAAACAGCTGGGAACTAGTTACGGTTTTGACTTATCACGACCTGCTCAAAATGCTCAGGAGGCTTTCCAATGGTTATATCTTGCCTATCTTGCTGCAATCAAAGAACAAAACGGAGCAGCAATGAGCCTTGGGCGTGTATCTACGTTCCTTGATATTTATGTAGAGCGGGATCTGCAAAATGGAACCCTAACTGAATCTCAGGTCCAAGAAATCGTCGACCATTTTATTATGAAGCTTCGAATTGTAAAATTCGCCCGTACACCTGATTACAATGAATTATTCAGTGGCGACCCAACGTGGGTAACCGAATCCATTGGAGGTATGGCTCAGGATGGGCGCCCACTCGTTACAAAGAATTCTTTCCGTTTCCTTCATACACTTGATAATTTAGGCCCGGCTCCAGAACCTAATCTAACTGTTTTATGGTCAACGCGACTACCGGAAAACTTTAAGCAGTATTGTGCGAAAATGTCCATTCAAACCAGCTCAATTCAATATGAAAATGATGATATTATGCGCCCTGAATACGGGGATGATTATGGTATTGCCTGTTGTGTATCTGCCATGGAGATTGGGAAGCAGATGCAATTTTTTGGTGCCCGTGCAAACCTGGCAAAAGCATTGCTGTACTCCATAAATGGCGGTATGGATGAAAAACTGAAAATTCAAGTTGGACCTCAATTCCAGCCGATTACTTCAGAGGTATTACGTTTTGAAGAAGTGATGCAAAGATTTGATCAAATAATGGAGTGGCTTGCAGGACTATATATAAACACCTTAAATATCATCCACTATATGCATGATAAATATAGCTACGAAAGGATTGAAATGGCCCTTCATGATACGAAGATCCTTCGTACGATGGCAACCGGTATCGCAGGGTTGAGCGTCGTTGCTGACTCCTTGAGTGCTATTAAATATGGTGAGGTAAAAGTGATCCGCGATGAAAATGGATTAGCAGTAGACTTTGTAACCTCAGGAGATTATCCGAAATATGGTAACAATGATGAACGTGTGGACAGTATTGCTGTTGAAGTTGTGGAGCGATTCATGAAAAAGCTGCGCAAGCACCCAACCTATCGTGATTCAGTTCATACCTTGTCCATCCTAACCATTACATCTAATGTCGTTTATGGTAAGAAAACGGGTACAACGCCTGACCAGCGACGTGCTGGGGAACCGTTTGCGCCTGGTGCAAATCCAATGCATGGTCGTGATACAAAAGGGACATTGGCTTCTCTTGCATCGGTTGCTAAACTTCCGTATAGCGAAGCAATGGATGGGATCTCCAACACCTTTTCAATTGTCCCAAAAGCCTTAGGTAAGGAAGCAGAAGCTCAAATCCGTAATCTCGTATCCATTTTAGATGGATATGCCAATTTAACCGGACACCACTTGAATGTTAATGTTTTAAACAGAGAAACATTAATGGATGCAATGGAACATCCTGAGCAATATCCACAATTAACGATTCGGGTTTCTGGTTACGCAGTAAACTTTATTAAATTAACAAAAGAACAACAACTCGATGTAATAAATCGTACGTTCCACGAATCTTTATAATGAAACTGGGAGCTACCTAAATTTTTGTGTAGCTCCTAAACCTTTTGAAAGGGGACATCAGCTTGCTTGGAAACATCCATTCAATTGAAACACTTGGGACAGTCGACGGTCCTGGAATCCGTTATGTTGTCTTTACACAAGGCTGCCTTTTACGATGCCAGTTTTGCCATAATGCCGATACATGGGAGATTGGAGCGGGCAAAAAGATGTCCGTATCCGAAATCATGAATGATGTCATCACCTACCTCCCTTTCATTGAGGCTTCTGGCGGCGGCATTACGGTAAGCGGCGGCGAACCATTGTTGCAGATCCCATTTCTCATCGAGTTGTTTAAAGATTGTAAAAAGAAGGGGATTCATACAACCATTGATTCTTCCGGCGGCTCCTTTCACCATTCGCAAGTATATCTTGATCAATTGGACGAACTTTTACGTTATACTGATCTTATTTTACTTGACTTAAAACATATCGACCGGGAAAAGCATTTGAAATTAACGGGAATGACCAATGACCATATTAAAGAATTTGCAAGGTTGTTATCAGACAGGAAAATACCCATTTGGGTGCGTCATGTCTTGGTACCTACCATAACAGATGACGAAGAGGATCTTGAAAGACTTGGCGAATACATTGGAACATTGGAGAATGTTGAAAAGGTAGAAATTCTGCCTTATCATAAACTAGGCGTATACAAGTGGGAAGCGCTTGGTCTCGAGTATCCATTAGAACATATTGTGCCTCCTACCGATCAACAAGTTGATTATGCCTATCAAAAGTTAACAGCACACATCAAAAATAATTAGCAAGGATTTTTATCGAGTATGTTAAAGCACCTAATAAAAATCAATACAGAGAAAGTTTTTTCACAACAAGGGGAAGCAAATGACAACGAAAACATATATCAATGAGTGGAAGCAAGCCTTACAACTGGAAATAAATTATTTGAAAAAGTTTGGTGGAAGCCGATTTATCATTACCAACGGACGTTTGTTATCAAATGAGGAATCATACAACTATTATTTTGACACCGCTATCTCATTACGGATTCCGGTAGGTTCGGCGATCAAACTCGAATGGGGTGCCATGAATAGCAAAGGAAAGGTCCTCTCCTCCGAGGGGAGAGGGATCATTCTTTCTTTAGAGAAAGGTTTTGGCGACCTAATCCCTGATGCTTTTTTATTGCATGATCCATGGGAACTGCTGGAACAATTAATCGAACGCTTGGACGAAATCAAAAAAAACAAGCAAAAGCGAGTCAGAGTGAAAAGATTAATGAATCCTTCCAAGGATACCAAGCATCCTGTTGAAAAAATTAAAAGTAATGTCCATGAATTAGTGTTACGTTCAAAATATAATCCAGTTACATTCGTCTGGGGACCGCCCGGAACTGGTAAAACTTATACCTTGGCTAGAACAGCAGCCAATAAATATTTTCAGCAGAAAAAAGTGCTAATTTTATCACATAGTAATCAAGCTGTGGATGTTTTGATGAGTGAGTTGACAGATTTTATTAAAAAAAAACACCGATTTCGAGAAGGAGATATACTTCGTTATGGGGGAAATAATGGAGATGCGCTTGTAAACCATCACGAAATTACCACTGGAGGGCTCATTGAAAAACAGGATCCCCTTCTCTCACAGGATCGCATGAGGTTATTAGAAGAAAGAACCAACTTAAAACAAGATTTAGCCAATTCTTTTAGTAAACGGGATTCTGATCATGTAATGGAGCTTGAACTTCAAATTGGTAAGCTTTTTGAAAAAATCCGCAAGAAAGAAGTTCAATTAGTAAAGGATGCGTTCATTGTCGGAGCAACGCTGGCAAAGGCAGCCAGCGACAGTGCTATTTATGAACAAGAATATGATGTTGTGATCCTCGATGAAGCAAGTATGGCGTATATTCCACAGGCTGCTTTTGCTGCTGCAATCGGAAAGAGAGTCATTATTTGCGGGGATTTCAAGCAATTGCCCCCAATTGCTTCAAGCAGGGATCCTCTAGTGGCCAAATGGCTTAAAGAGGATGTGTTTCATCATGCAGGGGTGGTGGATTCGATTAATGATGGGGAACTCCATCCACAACTATTTTTGCTAAAAGAACAACGGCGAATGCACCCGGATATTTCTGCTTTTACGAATCGTTATATTTATCATTCACTTGTTGGTGATCATCAAAGTGTCTATAAAAATAGAAATCAGATCGTCAGCCAGGCACCCTTAAAAGATCACGCTACCGTTCTCGTGGATACTAGCTTCACAGGTTTACATTGTTTAAGTGATAAAACAACCAATTCCAGATTTAACCTATTGCAGTTATTACTGTCTTTTCAATTAATTCATGAAGCATACTTGGATGGAGCGAAATCGATTGGCTATGTGACACCATACCGGGCCCAAGCAAATCTTATGGAGTCACTTCTTGAAGAAATCTATAGGGACGAGTGCCAAAAAGCTGATATTATAGCTGCAACTGTCCATCGATTCCAGGGAAGTGAGCGGGATGTAATGATCTTCGATACCGTAGATAGTGCTCCTCAACAAAGGCCTGGTATGTTATTAACCGGCAAAGACAGTGAGCGATTGATTAACGTGGCTATTACTAGAACAAAAGGGAAATTTCTACATGTCAGCAACAGAAATTTTATTGAAAAGCATATTTTTCAAGGAAAAACACTAAGACAGCTTGTTGATCACCAGGTACGGAATAAACAATCCATTACTACAAAAGAAATTGGTTCGTGGGTTCAAAATCAACATTCAAAGTTAAGGTGGATTCATGCGATTAAATTGGAAGCAGTTTTTCGGGATTTGAATTCGGCAAGGGAATCCATTACCATCTCTTTGCCGATAGGAACGAATTTATCTGATGAATGGAAAGAGCAGTTATTAAACAAAGGAAAACATTTGAAAGTGGCTGTTATTCCCGATCAAGAAAGGGATTTTTCTGACGAGTTGCTTAAAGTCCAGTTTCCATTTCCATTTGTCATGATTGACGAAAAGGTTTTATGGCTAGGGCTTCCACTGGAAGGTGCAATAGATATCCGCCCTCCTTATATAGCGGCAAGACTTTGCTCTAGAAATGTGTGCGAATACTTGTTAAAACAATTTATTTAGCAGGAAAGAATATTCTCTATCAAACTGTGAAAAAACCTTTGAATTAAATTAATAAAAACAGGCTCAATGGGAAATACTTGAGCCTGTTTTTATAGATTTGCTTACATTCTATGTGTGTCTAGAAATACTCTTTGTGCTGCAAATACCCCAACTCCTGGTTCGAATGAGTAGTTGAAGTCCTGCAAACCGGCTTCAATAAGGGAAACCGCTTGGAGAATATCACTAGGGAAGCAGTAGCCCATGTGACTAAAACGGAAAATCTTACCTTGAAGATGTCCGAGGCCACCGGCAAAGTCTAGATGGTATTTTTGCTTTAAGTGACTGAGGAACATAGGAAGTTCCAATCCTTTCGGAGCCCAAATCGCAGTTATGGTAGGAGAGGCATATTCATCACTAGTTAAGAGTCCAATTGAGAGTGCTTTCATGGCGCCCCTTACCATATTCTTCATTAGTTCATGACGAGCGATTGTTTGTGAAAACCCGCCTTCTTCTTCAATTAAATCACAAACAGCTGATAGGCCGAAAATGAGCGAAATAGCAGGTGTATTAGGAGTCATCCCTTTTTCAGCCCAATCTCGGTAGCTTAATAAATCCAAGTAATAGGAGGATGTATGGTTTTTCTCAATGACTCTCCATGCCTTTTCACTTATGCTTAATAGGGAAAGTCCAGGAGGAAGCATCATCGCTTTTTGAGAACCTGTTACTAGAATATCAATACCCCATTTGTCCATTTCGGCAGGTGCTCCGCCAATACAACTAACGCCATCGACAATAAATAATGCATCTGAATAGGTGCGAACGACTTCTGCTAGTTTTTCGATTGGATTCAAGATTCCTGTTGATGTCTCATTGTAGGTGGCAAAAACAGCTTTAACATTTGACAGCGGTTTTAGAAATTGAATTAAGTCTTCCTCCGTGCATGCATCGCCCCAATTTTTCTCCAGCTTATGTAACTTGAAACCATATTTTTCGCAAATCGAGACAAAATAGTTCCCAAAAGCTCCAACAGTGATAACAACGACTTCCTCACCAGGGGACAGGGTATTTACAACTGCAGCTTCCAATGCAGCCGTGCCACCTGAAGGAATCAACAAAATTTCCTGATTAGTACCAAATATCGGTTTCACACGATTAGTTGTTTCAAGGTATAATTGGACAAACTCCTCTGTTCGATGGCTGATCATGTCATGGTCCATGGCAAGCTGAACCTTTTTAGGAATTGGGGTTGGTCCTGGATGTCTTAAAATATTAGGATACATAGATTTTCCCTCCAAACGTAAAACTAACTCCATCATCCATTATAACTCATTGGAAATCTTTTACTAAGAGAAATGAATTAAGGATCATTTATGAAAGAAAAAAGGATTGCCAAGGTTAAAACCCTGACAATCCCTTTTAACTAGACCAAAGTTTAAAAATCCTAGGTCATACCTGATCGTGATATTATTGCGGTCTAAAAGAAGAGTTTTGAAAACCTTGATAATGAGTGGTTTGCACACCAGGATTAACAAAGTGCTGCGGTTGGATTCCGCCGAATCCAATTTGTCCGGACAATTCTTGTTCAAGTCGGTTACATTCAGCAATCACTTCATTACATCTTTGAATGGCTATCTCGTGGCCTTGCAGACTTTGTTGAATAGTCTGTACAGCCATTTGTTCCCGTTGTAACATTTGATTAATCATTTGGATGTTTTGTTGTTCATTTTGAAGCATTTGCTGGTATTGATGATTGCTCTGTTGAGTTTGTTGAATCAATTGTTGGGCAATTTGTCGGCTTCTTTGCAAGTGAGTAAGTGAATGTTGCATTGTATCCATCTATAGACCCCCATTTGTTTTTTGTTTATTAGGTTGAAAATCAACCCAAAGATAGATTTTGCAAAAGGGGAGTGGTTCAGTCAGTTTATAATTACCATTTTAATAAATACATAAATATCATTATCATGATCGAATCATATACATTAATGAATATTTTTTATGAGTAACAATATTGCTTTGCCATAAAACTGGAACTTTTTTATAAGCCCTATTTAATCCAATCGCAAGAAAAGGTAACTACATACATATAACAAAATATTCGACATAATTCGAGAATATTTTTCGAAAATGATTGACCCAGGAAGAAAAACACCTAATAATTAAGTGTATATTTTGTGTGAACTAGAGCAGATCGAAAGGAAAGATTGTCATGGATACTCATAAACAAATAGAAAGTGGTTCAAATCAGCTGGACATTATGGAGTTTAAAGTTGGTGTAAACACCTATGGCATAAATGTATTGAAGGTAAGAGAACTAGTGGAAGCCCGTCCCTTTACCCCTATTCCTCTTTCTCATCCATATATTATGGGAGTCAGTGAATTAAGGGGAAGAGTTCTTCCTGTTATTAATTTATCGAAAGTTCTCGGGTTACAAAACCACCAATTCGATGGTACTTGTAAATGGATTATTACTGAAATGAATCAGCAGGTAGTAGCATTCCAGGTCGACACTGTTAATGGGATTCGCCGATTAACATGGGAGAATATTGAAACCCCTTCAAATACATTTCATAATGATGCGAGCTTGGTAGTAGGGATTGTAAAACTGGAAGATAATATTACACTGCTGTTGGACTTTGAGAAAATTCTTACTGAAATTAACCCAGCAACTGGTATTAATGAAACCCGCATTGGTAATATAGAACCAAAAGTGGCTAGAGACAAAAAGCATATTTTAATTGCAGAAGATTCATCGTTCCTTATCGAACTAATTCAAACTAGTATTCAAAAATCAGGATACCAGCATGTTACCATTAAGTCGAATGGGAAAGAAATGTGGGATTACCTTGAAGCAATGGTTCAAACTAAGGGTGATCGAGTTTTAGAAGAGATTGATTGCTTAATTACCGATATTGAAATGCCTCAAATGGATGGTCTCCACTTAACGAAACGCGTGAAAGACCATGCCATTTTAAAAGAACTACCAGTGGTTATTTTCTCATCTTTAATTACAGAAGATTTGCGCCACAAAGGAGAAAGTGTAGGAGCGAATGCACAAATATCCAAACCAGAGATTGAAGCATTAGTAAATATTTTGGACTCGTTATTATTAAAATAAATTAATTTTAATAAATACCCAACTTAAATCACCTATTTAGGAAAGAACAGCTGACTAGGAGGCAGTAAAGCCGGATGCTGCGAAAAAAAAGCAATAGCTGAATATATAGAAGCAGCTAAGAATTCCCTCCATCGGAATGTCCCAATGAAAACTAAATAGTTAGAGAGCGTATACCAGATATCGTTTTTGAACGATATCTGGTATTTTTTTGGCTTTGGCAATGTTAAAGAATACTGTTGATTTTAAACCCTGTTGAT
>NZ_JBALNY010000056.1:0-147 GCF_036962145.1 Bacillus sp. JJ1764
TTCAATTATATAGTAAAAAAAATCAGCTATCAGCTGATTTTTCATCCGCAGCCGCAACTCCCGCCGCTGCCGCAGCCGCTTCCATGGCCAGAGTCAAAAAATGGATTTCCAGTGGGAACTTTAATATTCTCAGAAACAGCCCCACCT
>NZ_JBALNY010000056.1:197-5659 GCF_036962145.1 Bacillus sp. JJ1764
CCAATAGACTTTGTAAATCCATCTCAGCCAATTTAAACTCCGCTACATCTGGGTCTAAATCCATTTCGCGTTTAAATTGACGAACCTCAATCATGACTCTTTTATAGTCAGGATGATATCTACCAAATCGTTGGGCTTCCTCATAAAGTTCCTTCGTCTTAACAAACTGATCTATTTTACGCTGTGCTTCAGAGCTGCGTTTTAATTTATTTAAGCAGGTTCGATAGTGCTGGGCGATATCAGACTCTAAGACCATTTTACCAATCGCTTCTGCAAATTCTACTAATTCTACACTTTCTGTTGTTGCAAGCACTCATGCCCACCTCCAAAGTCATTTTACCATGAATACTTTAAGAAAGCGAAAATTTCCGTTACTTAGGGATATTTACCATAAACTCCTTTGCAAGCCCCACAGGTTGATTTTCTAAAGAATAGATTTCTAACTTAATTTGGTGGCTCCCAGCTGGTAATCCTTTTATAATAAAGGCTGCACTTTTGACTTCTAAATACTTTTTACCATCGATCCAAACAACCATTTTAACATTTTTTTGCCCAAGATTATCATCTTCCCTAAAACTGATGCCAGTAAGAATAGTTTCTACAAATACTTGGTTTCCCTTTGTTTCATGTTTTACATTTAAAGTTGGCAGTTCGGTTGAAACAAGCTTAAAGACGGATCGTGTTTCTACTTCTTTATTTTTTGCCACAATTGTGTCATTTCTGATGACTTGTTCCTGTGATACCATGATGATTCCTGTTAACAGCATTACGAAGCCTATTAGGATTTTTTTGTTCACCAGTAACCACTCCTTATAGGAGTAGTGTTCGCTCCCAGATTGTATTTTAATCTGATGCAAAAATAAAAAGGCACCGAATTTTGTGCCTTGTCAGCTTTGATTTTTCATAGCCTGGAACATGGAATACATCATAGATGCCATTTGTACTCCATTAGTAAACTTATCTACCTGGTCAGGAATAGTCTTTTTATAAAATTGTAATGATGCCGCTTCAAATGCCTGTAAATCGTATGGATTTCTGGACAATTTTCGATACCAAAGCGGTTGTTCCCGGACGAATTGACTTAAATCTTTTTGTCGTTTAATATACTCTAATACTTCACTTCTCAATTTGTTTCACCATCCATTAGTCCTGTCTAAACGAAAATGGGTGCTTCGGACCCTCCGATGGCTTAGCAGGTCCTGCTCCAGTATTATTACCTTGAAATTGTGAAAGCAAACCTTGAATCGCTCCTAAGGCCTGACTAAGGTTCGTAATATGGCCCTGCATTTGATTGGGATCCATTTTCTTTACCATTCCCATAATATTAGACATAAGATCGCTTTTCTTTTCCGATTGATCCGAATGCTCCTCTTCGGTTTCTTCCCCGACTTTTTCCCATCTCGGATCATCTTCGCCTAATAAATACCAATCCTCATAAAGTTCCTGCCAGTTGGAATTTCCTTTTCTTACTTCTTGAATGAGCTTTGGATTATTTTTAACAAACTCTTTAAATTTAAGAACGGATGGGTGTAATTTTTTTTGTGTCACTTTTATCACCTCTGCCCAAAATCATCCCGTTAATAAAGTATGCAATGAAAAGAAAATGGTGAGGAGTGTTGTATGTCAATTGATTTATTTATCTTGTACTACATGGTAAGATGTGAACAGAAAAAGTAAAGAAAGAGGTTAAGTCATGAAAGATAAACTAAAACAGCTTTTGAATACCTGCATTGAACAAGGGTCTGAAACGGATCTGGAAATTCTTCATTCCTTATTGCAAGGTGTTCAGAATAAAATTACACAAAACAGAACTACTTATATTGGGAACATCCTGCATATGGAACCGAAGGTGAATGAAAATTCACTTGAAATTAAGATTCCAATCACTCCTTTAATCCATAATAACTTACAAATCGTCCATGGAGGCATTACAGCAACTGTTTTGGACACAGCAATGGGCTTTTTCGCTAATTATTCTCTCCCGGAAGGACAAGGTGCTGTGACAAATCAGCTTAATATTCATTATATTGCGCCAGGTATTGGCGATTACCTAATCTGTAAAGCGGAAATGATTCATAGGGGGACTAAAACGATGGTCATCTCTGGAGAAGCCTTCCGCAGTGATGGAAAAAAGATTGCCTACGCAACCGGTACTTTCTTTATCATCGAGAAATAAGGGCAAGGAGCTGGCGGTAATGGTGACAGCCATTATAATCCCAATCGTTTTAATTTATTTTTATTGGTTAACCAAAAAAGAAATGAAGGAGCACGACGCTAAATGGCTGGCAACTGCTGAGGTGCCTCATGAGTCGATTGTGAAAGGAAAAATACTAAATGTTAGGGAAGAGAAACAGCGGTATTATTATCATCGATATATATTAGTACAAATCCTCCAACTTCAAACAAATGCTAAAACAATAACAGCAAAAAAAACCTCGCCGATTCATAAAAATATGAAGAAGGATGTTTTTAACCCTGGTGACGTGATTCTACTTTATGGAAGCTGGACAAATCATCATTTTTTATTTAGTGATTTTAGGATTGAGCATCAGTAAAAAAGGTGACAGACATTCTGCCACCTTTACTTCTTTTACGGTTTCTGAATAAAGTTTTGCGTATAATACTTTTGAAAAACTCCGACCCCCAGATGAGTAAAGTCCTTATTTAATAACGACTCTCGGTGACTTTTACTATTTAACCACCCCTCGACGACAGCCGGTCCATCGGTATAGTTAGCTGCTATATTTTCTCCAGCTGACTGATATTCGACTTCAGCCTTGTTTAGTCGATCTGTTAAGCCCCCAAATTTTTTAGAGATATGCGAGAAATCATTATTTTCAGCCATATCTTTACTATGGTTGTAGGCAACTTCAGCAGTAGCGTCATCCCATTTTAACGTTTTTACACTATATCTTTTTCTCAATACATTCGTGATATCAAAAATTTCCTGCTGAGCGCCTGTTTCAATGGTTTTCCACATCTCCTCACTCGGCGCCGCAGTATCCAGTAAATCCCCGCGATAAACAAGCTCATATGGACGTTGTTTAATAATCGTCTCCGCATCCAAAAAACGAACACTAGATAGATTTCCAGTGAACTTATCGATATAAAGCTGTGCATAAACATCTCCTAATTGGATCAGAGGTCTTAAATTTAAATCAGTGTCATTTAATTCAAAACGATAGGAGTTGCCATTTAAATCAATTTTAATATTTGTATCAAAGAAGGCAGTATTAAAAATTTCCTCCATTGGCTGTCCTATTTCAAATGGTGTTACATCTAAACTTTCTCCTAAAACAAAGATGGTTACAATCCTATTATTTTGAACCCCGACTTGCAGATAATGTTGGTCATTCTGATTATAAATATACCATTGATAACCGTATAGCGTTTCATCTATTCTCTGTGGTGCCCCATAATCTTGTTCTAATTGTGTTATATCTTTCCCTATTAATAGGGACAAACCTTCCTTTGGTTTATCCAAACCTATTTTATCATTTTGATTATTTTCTGGGGCAGAAGTCTTAGTATTATCCATTTCTGATGTATGGTCTTCCTTGATTAATACTTTTTCTGGATTTTTATCATTTGTCCCAAGGTAAAAACCAATGGTAAGAAACACAGCTGAAAGAACCATTATTCTTAAAAGTGTTCGCAGCGCCAACACCCTTTCTATTCCGTCTATATTTTACTATCAAGTTAAAAGTATTATATCATTTATAAAAAATATTAATAGCTGTTATCTAACATGCCTAAAAACTTAATGAAAACCAAAGAAAAACAGGCACTCTAGGGCACCTGCAGACAAAATTGAATTTACTTGATGTCATTAATTTGTTTAATGCTGTACACCATTATAGTTTTGTTCCGATATTTGAGTAAGGGCTTCTTTTGCCTGATCATCAGTCAATTCACGGACAGCAAAGTCACCAAGAGACACAATCCCAATTAGTTTATCGCCCTCAACAACCGGCAAACGACGAATTTGATGCTTAGCCATTAATTGAACTGCTTCTCTAGAGGATGAATCCGGAGAAATAGTAATCATCTCATGGCTCATGATCTCCTCCACTTTAGATGAACCCGGGTGTTTTTCAGCCACACATCTAATTACAATATCACGGTCAGTAATCATTCCTACTAACTTCTCGTTATCCACAATTGGAATGGCCCCTACATTTAACTCTTTCATTTTCACAGCAACCTCATAAATATTATCTAATAACGTACAGCATTCAATTTCATCAGTCATAATATCACGTATTTTTTCCATGGTTTCACCTCATTGAATTTTTTTCACATATCTTAACATTTCCAAAAGAGTTTATTTTATTCAGCGAATGTATTCATTGCAAGTTCAAACAATTTCATCTATTATTAAAATGAATTAAAGTTGCTATATAGCCAAAAAATGAACTTAGGGGTAAAGGCTTTAGGAGGGATTTTAACATGAGATTTGAAAACACGGGAATTGAAAAGCTTAAAGCAGATTTAAACAGAATTGATGATGTAATGGAAAACTACGGCCTGGTTCGTGCAGGTCAATGGGATTACGAACGTGTTACATATGATCGTAAATTTGAATTACGAGAAGGCGTATTCTACCTTCGTGTTCAGGGATATGCAATTGAAGGTGATGTCGATACCTTTAAAGCAACAGTCCAATTAATGAAACCGCTGTTAGGAAAGCATTATTACCCTCATGGCGTTGAATACGGTGAAGGAGAAAACTTCCCGGCTTCACTAGTAAATCAATGCAATAAACTTCTAGAACAAATTAATCATGACATAAGTCAGTTTGCACTATAGAATAAAAATCGGCGCATGGATGATTCCATGCGCCTTTTCTGTCTAAAATCCAAGAATAGCCTTAATCAATGAGGTCGTTTCCCCGCCTCGATAAAACACATATAGTAGTAGATACACTACCACACCTGTTGGCGCTGTAAAAAACCAAACAATACTGGTAATAGGCCCCAGTTTTCTATGAATGTTCAATTTGTCTTTATATCCTGAATAAAGTGACACAATTCCCAAAACTGCCCCAACCGTAGCTAATGTGATATGAAAGATTAAAAAAATAGTATAATAAATTTTAATACTTTCAGGCCCGCCAAACGAGGTATTTCCGATAAAAAGTGTCCTCGAAGCATAAATAATAAAGAAAATAAGAGCAAATACTGCAGCCACTAACATCGTTTTTTTATGTGCATCAATCTTTCTTTGCTTGATTTGCCACCAGCCAATTGCAACAGTTAGAGCACTTAAAATAATGAATGATGTGCTAATCGTTGGTAATACCGGTAAAGAATTCATCCAAATATCCTCTCTTTTCGTATATTCTACCATTAATAGTAGTGTAAAATTTCCTGTTTTTCAAATATAAGGCTCTGTTAAACTTGTCTGTTGACTTTCGCTCAAGGTGCAAGCGGTTCGTGGGCGTTTCGGCGAGCCTCCTCGGC